>RFRI01000113.1 GCA_009924535.1 Verrucomicrobiota bacterium | reverse complement strand
ACACACCCCACAAGGGCGCAGTGCCTGCGATTGCGATCTTCATCATGGAGTCCCCTGCTGTGGCACTTGCCATCCGCCGCCAAACGCGCGAAACACTGCCACCGCGGCCTGCAACTGCCGGTCCACGATCGGCTCAAAGCCGAAACGCTCCTTGAACTCCTTCGCGTCCACGATGTCGGGCCGGCTCCGCTGACGGCGCAATTTGCTATCCTCCTCGGGCGTCATCACGACGTCCACGTGCGGCGCGATGCCTTTCTCGTGAATACTCACGCCACTGGGCGTGTAATACTTCGCCGTCGTCAGCCGCATCCCGACGCCGGCCCCTTCCAGCGGGAAGATGCCCTGGATCGACCCCTTGCCGTAGCTGCGGGAGCCGACGATCGTGCCGCGGGCATGATCGCGAATCGCACCGGCGAAAATCTCGCTCGAACTGGCCGAGTCGCCGTCGATCACGACCACCAGAGGCATCCGCCAAGTGCCCGGACGGCTGGCGGAGTAGTTGAAATCCTCTTCAGGACTGCGCCCCCGCGTCGCCACGACGAGGCCGCGCTCGAGGCCCATGGCGGCTCGGCCCGGGCGTTGCTCGACGAACGCCTCGGCGACCCGTTGCTGCGCGACATGCTGCTCCTGCCGACCTGCTTCTACGGCAGCGCGCTCGAGGATGACATCGAAGTCTCCCAGTTCGCCGTGATGTGGCGCTCGCTTTTCCGCGAAGGCTTCGCCCGGCCTTTCATCGGCGTCCGCCAGGTCATCCGTCTGCTCACCGATCGTTGCCGCGAGCATGGCGTGGAGCGCCGCATGAAGTGCGGGGTGACGAAGATCGAGGTGCGCGCCGGTCGCGCCGCCGCGCTCGTCCTCGACGATGGCACCGAGGTCACCGCCGAGGCCGTGTATTCCTCGGCCGGCGCCGTCGAGACGATGCGCCTGCGCTCCGATGCGGAACCGGCTGCCGGGACTGCGGCCGTCGGCCGCCTCGGTTATGCCGAGACCATCGCGACCTACGAGCCTGCGGCCTTCGCCGGCTTCGGCTGGACGGACACCATCGTCTTCTTCTGCGACGACGAACGCTTCGCCTACCGTTCCCCCGAGGAGCTGGTCGACCCTCGTTCCGGCGTGATCTGTATCCCTAATAATTACCAATATGGAGAGGGCAGGGTGTTGGACGAAGGTTGGCTGCGCGTCACCGCCCTCGCGAACCACGATGCTTGGTGCGCCTTGCCGGAGGCCGAATATCAGGCCCGTAAGCAGGAGTGGTGCGGCCGCCTCAACCGCGTCGCCCGCGCCCATCTGCCGGCGGTCGCCGACGCTACGCATGACGCCGCGCTGACCTCGACCGACGTCTTCACGCCCCGCACCGTCCGCAAGTTCACCGGGCATCTCAACGGGGCGATCTACGGTTCGACCGTGAAGCGGCGCGACGGGCGGACCGACCTCGCGAACCTCTTCCTCATCGGCACCGACCAAGGCTTCCTCGGGGTCACCGGGGCAATGTTGTCTGGCATTTCCATGGCCAATCTGCACGGTCTGAAGGCGTAACCCCGCCTGCATGAGCACCCCTGATTTCCCGGTCCAGCCCCGTCCGCTCTGGAAGGACCTGTTGCAGCCTGCCGTGATCGTCGGCGCGCTCGGTTACTTCGTCGACATCTACGACCTCACGCTGTTCATGACCATCCGCAAGGATAGCCTGACCAGCCTTGGCCTCGGTCATCTCATCAGCGGAGCCGCCTGGTATCAGGACCTGCTTTCCTGGCAGATGGCCGGCATGCTCCTCGGCGGGATCCTGTTCGGGATCCTCGGCGACCGCATGGGCCGCCTGACGACGCTCTTCGGCTCCATCCTGCTTTATTCCATCGCGAACATCGCGAACGGCCTCGTGCATAGTTTCGAGGCTTATGCCGCCTGGCGCTTCATCGCCGGCCTCGGCCTCGCCGGCGAGCTGGGCGGCTGCATCGCGCTCGTCTCCGAGACGCTTTCCAAGGAGCGCCGTGGTTACGGCACCGCGCTGGTCGCCACCGTCGGCGTCTTCGGCGCCGTCGTCGCCGGCTTCATGGCCGATCATGTGGCCGACATCGGTCGCGTCGTCGGCGGCTTCTTCGGCGCCTCCGTCGAAGGCTGGCGCATGAGCTACTTCATCGGTGGCGGCCTCGGCCTGATGCTCCTCGCCTTGCGCGTCGGCGTGCGCGAGTCCGGCATGTACCATCAGGCCCGCGACCATGCGGCCGAAGGGTCCGTCGCCCGCGGCAATTTCTTCGCGCTGTTCTCGAACCGCGATCGGTTCCTCCGTTACCTGCGCTGCATCCTCATCGGCCTGCCTACGTGGTTCATGATCGGCATCCTCGTGCAGCGCGCCTCGACCGTGTTCGCCCCCGCCAACGGCATCACCGGCGAGCCCATCAAGGACAACTGGTCCGTCGCCGCGTTCTACCTCGGACTGACGTTCGGCGACCTGGCCAGCGGCGTCGGCAGCCAGCTGCTGCGCTCCCGCAAGAAGGTCGTCCTTGGTTTCCTGCTCTTCAGCCTGGCGTGCGTCGGCGTCAATCTCTTCGGCTCCGACGGCTGGAGCTCCGACGCCTACTACCGCCTCCTCTTCCTGATGGGCTTCGGCATGGGCTACTGGGCGCTCTTCGTGACGATCGCCGCCGAGCAGTTCGGCACGAACCTGCGCGCCACCGTCGCGACCACCGTGCCCAACTTCGCCCGTGGTTCGCTGGTGCCGCTCACCTTCGTCTTCACCTATCTCGCCATGCCCCTCGCCCAGGCGCGCGTCACCCCGCCCATCGCGGGTGCGATCCTCGGCGTGATCTGCTTCGGCGCCGCGTTCATCGCGCTTGCGACGATGGAAGAGACCTTCGGCAAGGACCTGGACTACCAGGAGAAGAAGTAAGCCTTACTTCACCCCTGGTGCCGGCAGGTCGGACACGCAGCGGAAACCGACATGATTGGTCGACGTCAGCGTGTCGAGTCCTTGGCGGGCCGTGGCGCGGTAGCGGAAGCAGTAGCCTTCGTCGCAGAGCCACGAGCCGCCGCGGATGACGTGCTGGCCGTAGCCGGTCTTCTCGGGGTCATGGCCGATGGCCGGTCCGACCGGGCGCTCCTTCGGCGAGACCTTGTAATATTCGAGGCCATACCAGTCTTCGCACATCTCCCAGACGTTGCCGGCCATGTCATAGAGGCCGTAGCCGTTCGGCGGGAATGATTTCACCGGCGCGACGTACGTGAAGCCATCGAGGCCGTTGTCGCGCTCCGGGAACTTGCCCTGCCAATGGTTGCACATGATCTTGCCGTTCGGGCGCTCTTCATCGCCCCAGACGTAGGGCTTGTCCTTGA
Organism: Verrucomicrobiota bacterium; assembly: GCA_009924535.1. GTDB lineage: Bacteria > Verrucomicrobiota > Verrucomicrobiia > Opitutales > UBA953 > UBA953. Next base: position 2,134 of record RFRI01000113.1, on the reverse strand, counting down.
GGCCGCCCCGCGCCGCGAATTCCCATTCGGCTTCGGTCGGCAGGCGCTTGCCGGCCCATTTGGCGTAGGCCTGCACGTCCTTGTAGGTCAGGCAGAGCACGGGATGGTTCATCCGGTCCTTGATCGAGGTGCCGGCTCCTTCGGGCTGACGCCAGTTGGCGCCGGCGGTGAAGTTCCACCACGGGAGATTCGCGCCGCCGCACTGGAAGGGATTCACCCCGGAGACCTTCTTGAAGAGCAGCGAGCCGCCTTTGAGCATCTCTGGCGGCGCGTCGGGGAACTGGCGAGGGTCGAGGTCCTTTTCGGCATCGGTGACGTAATGGGTCGCGTCGACGAAAGCCTGGAACTGCGTGTTGGTGACTTCGGTGACGTCCATCCAGAAGCCTTTGACGACGACGGCGTGGCCGGGCGCTTCTTCGGCGTGTTTCTCGTCGGCCTTGGCGTCGCCCATGGTGAACTCTCCGCCGGGGATCCAGGCCATGCCGGCGGTGGGCGGCGGGGTGGGGCTCGGCCTTAGCGCCAGGACGACGAAGGGCGTCACGATGAGCACGGCGGCGGCGAGGACGATCCACCCTTTGGCGTTGGCGGCTTTCTGCGGGTTGTCGCTGGATTCCATGGGTGGATCGTTTCTATGGCCCGCCCGTGGCAGGGCGAACCTTTTGCGGGGACGGTTCGGATATCGCCTCGCCCAGCGGGCCGTTTTCGCCTTATCCAGAGGCAGCATGAGCTCGCCCCAAGAAGAAGTCCTCCAGATTTTCCGCGATTCGAAGGCCCTCCTGACCGGTCACTTCGTCCTCCGCTCCGGTCTCCATAGCGGCCATTTCTTCCAGTGCGCGCAGGTCTGCCAGCACATGGACAAGGTCACGCGCCTGATCGAGCTGCTCCGCCCGAAGCTCGCGGCCCATCCTTGCGACACCGTCCTCGCCCCGGCGATGGGCGGACTCGTCGTCGGCCAGGAGATCGCCCGCCAGCTCGGCGTCCGCTTCGTCTTCGTCGAAAAGGAAAACGACAAGCTCGTGCTGCGGCGTAATTTCACGTTCCGTCCCGGCGAGCGCGTCATCGTCGCCGAAGACGTCGTGACCCGAGGCGGTCGCGCCCAGGAGTGTCTCGACATCCTCAAGGCGAACGGCGCCGCCGCCGTCGCCGTGGTCTCGCTGGTCGACCGTTCGGCGGGACAGACCCAGTTCAGCGTGCCTTTCGTCTCGTTGCTCGAGCTGAATTTCCCGACCTACGCCGCGGACGCCGTGCCGGCTGAATTGGCCAAGCTTCCGGCGACCAAGCCCGGTTCGTGAGATCGGCGGGGGCAGGGTGCTCCCATTGTCGGTAAATGAGCCTGAAAACCCCTTATTAAGGGTTCCTGCCTGCCTTGTGCCTTGCACACGGGCGGTCCGTTCCCTACGCCAAACCACTCACTTTCCATGGACCGCAAGAACTTCTTCCTAGGTATGGCCTGCATCGTCGGCGCCTTCGCCCTTTTCTTCCTGACCAAGCCTGCCCCTAAGCCTGTCGGCGCCCCCGTCGCCGCCGTCCAGGTCTCGGCCGCGCCGGTTGCTCCGACCGCGCTCAGTCCGGCAGCCAAGAGCTCCCTGGCTCCCTCCGCGCAGGCGGCCAAGCCGGTCGCCCGTGCTGATGCCAAGTTCTTCCTCATCGAGAACGAGCACATCAAGGTGACGCTCAGCAGCCGCGGTGGCGCGATCTCGAAGATCGAACTGAAGAAGGAATTCGCCGACGTCTCCAAGGACGCCATCGTCACCTTCAACGCCGGCAACGACGAGTCGGCCCTCGCTCTCGCCGTCAAGAACCAGACGACCGGCAAACTGGAAGCCGTCCTCTCCGAATTCACCCTCCAGCCCGGCGCTTCCGCCCACTCCGTCACGCTGGTCGGCTCGCTCGATGGCGCCCGCGTCGAACGTACGTTCGCCTTCGTCGTGCCCAAGGACGGCGAAACGACCGAGGCCTACTCGCTGCGTTTCTCCACGAAGTTGATTCCTGTCGCCGGCAAGCCGGCCCCGTCGATCTGGGTCTCGACCGGTTGCTGGCAGCCGACTTCCGGCGATTCCGCCAACCAGTTCCTTTCCGTGCTCGCCTATGACGGCGAAGACCTGACGCGTGTCGGCCTCGACAAGTTCACGGA
>RFRI01000112.1 GCA_009924535.1 Verrucomicrobiota bacterium | reverse complement strand
TGGCGGCCTGAGGCCTGGAATTTGGCGCTCCTCTGGAGCCTTGGCGCGGCGCTGCTGGCTGGCGTCAACACGCTATGGCGTCGCCTGGGCGCCGAAACGTCCGAGCTTTCGTTGACGGCCTTTGGCGGCCTGGTCGGTTTCTTCATCCAGGGCGTGGTCGAAGAGGGGGCTGGACTCCGTCAACTTGGCCTCGTGCACGTTCCTTGCGTGCTTCTCGGTCTGGCCTGCCTCCTTCAGGTACTGGCCCTCCATACCCGAGGGCAAGGCACTTGGGGCACGGTCCAGCGCGCGCTGCTTGGCGTCGTGGCGTTGTTCTTCGTGACCTTCGTCATGCTGGCCGGTCTGCCCGGCGCCGGCGTCTCGCTCTTCTGGGCCTTGGCCTCCGTGCTGACGTTCGTGGCCGGCCATCTGCTGGCTACGCGCTCCTTGCGCATGGTCGGCCTGGTCGGCCTCGGCGTGTCGACGGTACGCGTGCTATCGCATGACATCACCGACCTGCTCGGGCGGATCGCCGCCTGCGCCGCCGTGGCAGTCGCTTTCTTCGGCGTCGCCTGGCTCTACGGACGCATCACCGCCGATAAGAAGGACGCCTGACGGTATTGGTCCGCGATCTGGTTAGGGTCGTTATCGGCTCTAAAAAATATAATGTAATGACCCTCGCTATACGCGGGGAGGGGGTTAGCCTGTTCGCATGATCGCCCCGTCTTCCTTGTGGGCGTCCGTGCGTTTTGCTTCGGGATTACGGAGTGCGCGCGACAGGTCAGCCTACTCCCGACCGATGTGGGGCATCGTTATTAACGATGCACGCCTTCGGCCGTTGGCTGTTATGATATTTCCCCATGCCTAACTCGACTCCCCCTCCTCCGTTGCCTACGCCCTCCGGCCACCCGATCGCCGCCGGCCCCCCTGCGAGCGAAGGCCCGAGCCCGCTGGCTGCCAAGCTGCGTGAGCTCGGCATGCTGCCGCCCTTGAATCTCAAGGGGGAGTATGCGCTCGGGGCTTGGTGGACCGGGCGGATTGGCGGCGTGCTAGCCCTTGCCGCGGTGATCTTCTATGGTGTCTGGCTTAACGTAACCCAAAATTTCCCAGCATGGTTCATGGTAGGTGAGATTGCCGCGATCGGTATCGCCATCTTCTGGTTCAGCCTGAGGCTCTCGCTCCGGAATCAGGATCTGGGGAGAGTCATCGGCGCCGCCGGCTTAGGAGTCCTGCAGTTTACCGCCTGGTCGACCTATGGACTGGCGAAATTCGAGCTCTTTGACTCCGTGCTCGGCTCCTCCGTCCTGCAGTTTGTGGCGGCCATTGGCGTGGTCGTGATCGCCCTGTGGCGCCAAGACAAGTTGTTTGCCCAGCTCGCGGTCATATTCGCCGGCTTGGCTGTCTTCTTCGCTATCCAGAATCCCGATGGTGGGGTGACGATCCCATCCTCTGTCACCATGCTGGGCATAGCCATGGTCGCCCTGATCGGCGTGGTGCTCATGCTGCGCGGCTCTTGGGGTTCGGCCGGCTGGCTCGGCTTGTTCGTCTCCCAACTCTGTCTGGGTTTTTGGCAATATCACCTCGGCACCGGTCATTACTCGGTTTCGATTCAGCTGACGGCTTTATTCTGCTTCGTTACCCTTTGGGTCGGGGGACGATTCCTGACGGACTCTAAGATACTCGGTGGAACCCGCTCGCACGAAACCTTCCAGTTGGCTTCATTCTTCGTCCCAGCATTGATCGCCTTTGTCGCCTGCGATCCGCACGATCACGGTCGTTCGACCCTCGGCTTTGAGCTAGCAGCTATCGCGCTGGTACTCGGTTGGTTGGAGCGTGCTCGCTCCGCGAATATCTCACAGGTGATGCTCATCTCGTCGCTGGTCTTCGCCGCGGCTGGGTTCACTTCGCTTGTGACGGACCATCGCTGGATTGCCTGGCTGCTTGCCGCCGCCTTGGCGCAACTACTGGCTGCCCGCACGAAATCCAGCCTAGGCCGATCGGCGACTGAGGCATTGGCCGCCCTATCCGCTTTCTACCTGGTGTTCGACGGAATCGCTTCTTCCGCTGCGGCAGCAGGCTACCCTTGGGCCTCCTTGGTCGCCATCGCCGGCATGGCATTGCTGGTCTCATTCCGGCAGGATTGGGAGCATGCCGATGAATGGCAGCATCTCCTCCGGATCTGCGGTCTCATCGTCCTCGGCTGCGTGTTGGTCGGTGTGCAGCAGGATCGCATGTCGCCGCCGGAGATGACCGGTTGGCCGTGGTTGGTCGTCGGCGTCGTCGCCTTCCTGCGTTACCGCAAGGGCCTGATCTGGGCCGCCGTCCCCGCTTACTTGGTGAGCTGCATGCTGGCCCTCAAGTGGATGTCGTCGGCTGCGGTCAACCCTGCGACGGATGGATGGCACGCTTTCTGGCTGCTCATCATCGGCCTGACCCAGGCGGGTATCATCTGGAAGACGGCTGAACGAAAGGAAGAGTGGATCCTCGCCTTGCAGCACGCCTTCACGTTCACGATGGCCTTCCTGATGACGTGGGCTGCCTTCATCTGTGGTCTTTGGTGCCATCCGAATGGATGGTCCCCTCAGGTTTCCGCCTGGTTCGGGGGCGCTTTGCTAATCTCGGCCGTGGCGGCCTGGTTGGCTCTTTCGGAATCCCATTTCAAGAAGATGGTCTTGGCCCTTCCGGGGTTCTTGGCGGCCTACGCCATCATCACCGGCAGCGATTGGGGGCATATCCCGGACTTCGTCGGTCCTAAGGGTGTCGTCGGGGGTCTCTTTTGGCTGCTTGGTCTCGGTCTGCTGCTTCGTGTGCTCGCCAGGTATACGCAGGACTATGCGGACGAAGAGGGAGAATCCGCGCAGCGGGCGGTTATCGGGGCGCTCCTTCTCGCGTACACTTTATATGTGAGCGTGGACATGACGGCCGAATACCCGGTAACCCCCTCAGTCGTTTGGGTCTTAGCGGCGATCTTGTTCTTCGTGTTAGGACACTTCAATCATTCCAAGTCTCTCCGTATGCTCGGGCTGGCTGGATTGGCTTTCGCGACCTGTCGCATGTTCTACGTCGATATCACCGGGACGTCTTCCCGCGTCATCGCCGTCGGGGTGATTGCCATGGCCTTCTTGGGGGTTGCTTGGCTTTATGGCCGTATGAATGCTGAAAAGCAGGACCCCGGCTCCTGATCCATGCCCACTCCCGCTACGCGTTATGATTGTCACGTTCACCTCGTCGGAAACGGTCAAGATGGGAGTGGTTGCTGGCTGCGGGTCGAAGGCCTCTGGCTGAAGGCCCTCAGCGAGGTCATGCGGCGGGCGGTCGGGATGCCGCTACCGCTCACGCACAAGGACTTCGACGTGAAATACGTCGAGGCCCTGCGTGAGCTCATCCGCGGCTCCTACGTGGACAAGGCCTTGTTGCTGGCGCAGGACGAGGTTTACGACGAAGAGGGCAAGAAGATCGACTTCGGGTCGTTCCATGTTCCGAACGACTATTTATTTAAGGTCTGCCGTGAGAACCCAGAGTTCGTGCCCGCAGTCTCGATCCATCCGGGGCGTAAGGACGCTCTAGAGGAATTGGACCGCTGTCTGGCAGCTGGAGCCCGCGCGCTCAAGCTCTTGCCCAACTGCCAGAACGTGAACTGCTCGCTGCCTCAGTATGACGAGTTCTGGCGCCGCATGGCCGCCGCGGGTCTGCCGTTCCTCTGCCATACTGGCGGCGAAATGACCGTGCCGGTCATCAACCGTTCCTATCAGGATCCGCGTATCTTACGCCGTCCCTTGGAGCTGGGCGTCAAGGTCATCGCCGCCCATTCCTCGGGCAACAGCCACTTCTTCGACCAGAACTACTTCGGTGAGCTCATCAAGCTCATGGACGAATTCCCGAAGATGTACGCGGATACCAGTGCCCTCAATAGCCCGATTCGGAGTGGCGTGCTCAAGCAGGTCAAGGAATCCGGTCGCTTAGGCCGTTTTCTCCACGGCAGCGATTATCCGGTGCCCGTCGGGGCTTTCTGGGTGCGCCTGCGCGGGCTGGTCACCACGGCCCAGTGGCGGGCGGCGGGCAAGATTCCTAACCTTATCGAGCGGGACGCCTTCCTTAAGCGAGCGATGGGCTTCGATGAGGGGCACTTCACGCACCTCGGCGAGATCCTCCGGACGGTCTGAGGTTCAGAGCGAGCGCAGCAGGCCTTGGATGTCGACGGATTCCGAGATCATCTTCTGGATGACCGGGATCTTGTCGGCGTCCTGCCGCATCGTCTTCACCGACATATTATTGATACGCGCCGTGACGGCGAAGCATTCGGCCTCGACCGCAGCCATCGGAATGTCCGCCTCCTTCAGGCGGCGGACGATGTCGTCGTTGGGCAGCAGTCCGTTGGAGAAGATCACGCCGGTGAGCGACTTGGAGCCGCTTCCAGCGATGAAAGCCTCGAGCAGGTCTTCACGGTCGCCAGGTACGATCACGAGGGTGCCGGGTACGCGGAGGTATTCGGCGGAACGGCGGGCGGACATCGCGCCGATGACCACGCGCCGGACGCGGCGAAGGCCTGCGGGCTGGTGGATCCAGCGAGCCTTGGTCTCGTCGGCCACCTGGTCGAGGTTCGGGTAGACCAGCATCTCCTGGAGAGGGACGACACCAAGGAGAGGCACGCCGAGTCTGCGCAGGCCGCGACCGGCGAAATCGCGGATGAATTCGAGCTTGTCGGGCATCACCTTGTTGAGGATCACCCCGACCACTTCCACGCCGGCCTTGTCGAAGAGAGCCTTATTGAGGGCGATCTCGTCGATCGGTTTCCCGATGCCGCCGGCGGCGACGATGATGGCCTTGGAGCCGAGCACCTTGGCGTTGTCGGCATTGGAGGCGCCGAAGACGGAGCCCACGCCGGCGTGGCCGGAGCCTTCGACCACCACGATATCCTTACCATAGGCCGTGCGGTCGAAGGCGCGGCAGATGCGGTCCTTGAGCTGCGGGCCGATCTCATTCGGATTCTCGAGATACTGCTTCGTGAAGTCAGGACCGATGGCCACGGGCGACATCGCCGCGATCGGGATATCGAGGTCGAAGAGCCCGTCGATGAGGAGCGTGTCCTCGTCGACCTGGTCGTCGCCCGACATCACCACGCGCTGGGCGATGGGCTTGATGTAACCGACGTGCAGGCCCATCGCCTGGAGCGCGGCGGTGAGACCGAGGCAGGTGGTCGTCTTGCCGTCGTTCATGCGCGTCGCCGCGACGAAGACCCGTCGCGTGTCGAGGTTCATCGGGCGCAGCAGCAGCCCGGGGACGTTCTCGGCGAAGCGTTTGCGGACGGCCATGTTCAGGCGGCGGGGCCGTCTTTAAGTTTCGGGAAGAGGTAGGACTTGTCGACCGCCTGGGCGGCGACGATCACCGCCGTGCCAAAGATGTCGTGGGCGCTGGCGCCGCGGGAGATCTCGGCGGCCGGCCGTTCGAGGCCCGTCAGGATCTGGCCGTAGGCCGGGATGTCGGCGATGTGCTGGGCCAGCTTCGAGGCG
>RFRI01000111.1 GCA_009924535.1 Verrucomicrobiota bacterium | reverse complement strand
TCTCCTTGATGGCCTTCTCGACCTTCTTCTTGTCGTCGTCCTTGGTCAGCTTGGGCTGGAGGTCGATGAGCTGCTGGAGCTGGCTCTTGGCGTCGGTGATACGCTTGAGGGAGAGGCCGAAGGTCTCGACTTCGCCCTGGCCGGAGATGGTGTCGCGGATCTGGAACTTCTTTTCGCCGGTGGAGATGATGGTGTCGGCCTTGAAGTCCTTGGCGGCGGAGATCTTGGTGAACTCTTCGTTGGAGATCGGGGTGGCGATCACGGCCTTGGTGGCGGTGAACTGGTAGGGACGCTCGATGCTGAAGCCGTTGTAGAGCTTGGTCATCGACTCGTTGTCGCCCTTGAGCTTGGCGGTCTTGGCGGCGATTTCGTGGCCGCGGGCTTCCTTCTCGGGAGTGGTGAGGGCGTTATCGAGGAAGATCTGGAGGCGCTTCAGCTCTTCGACCTGCTGGCTGAGGACCTGGATGTTCTTCTGGAAGTTGAGGCATTCGCCGATGCTCTTGCCGACCCAGACTTCGGCGAAGTAGGCCTTCTGCTCGGACTTGGCGCCGCCAGCGAGTTTGACCTCCGGAGCCGGAGCGGCGGCTTTGGATTCAGCCGTCTTGGCTTCCTGAGCATTCAGGGAGACGCAGAGAGCAGCCAGGAGGAGCGAGAACTTGTTCATAGGAGTGGGTGGGGTGGTTTAACATAGGCAGAACATCCCTCTGGACTACCAAAAAATGGCTACGGCCTTACTTTTTCGGCTTCTGTAAGCACTGCTCGATGATCTTGGTCAAATCCACCTTTTCGGCGTCCTTTTGGAGCTGTTCGTCGGCCAAGACCGCCCGGACCTTCGGGTGATCAATGAACCCAGTTAAATCATTGTTATTCAACAACTCACGAACTTTCTTGTCTTCCCAAGCCTGGTAAAGGGTCGGGTGGGCGGCCAGGGCACGAATCTCGGGCTGGACCATCAGCCGGCGCCGGGCCTCCGGGTCGGCCATCAGCCGGCGAGTCTGGCGGATGAGGGTCCGCTGCTTGTCAGGTATCGGGGACCAATCTTTGAGGCCGGCGGTCAAAGGGGTGCCGGCCAGGTCGTTGCGGATCTCAACCGTCCAGTGGTGACGGTTGTCCCCGGGTTTCTCGAACAGGTCGTAGACTGAGGCCACGGTCGCGAGGATCGCGACGCAGATCAGGAAGTAAAGCAGACCGGTCCAGCAACCCACCAGCGCACCCAAGACCGGGCTCTCGGCTTCGGTCTGGCCTTCAGGCTGGCGGCCCAGCCGCCAGAAGAGGGCATAACAAGCCAGACCGGTCAGGCAGGTCAGGACGACCACTCCGGTGAAGCCGCGCACTATCCAGGGATAGGCAGTGCCTTGGAGGCAGGCATGGCCGAGGTCAGAGCCGAAGAGCCAGCCGACGAGCTGTCCGGTCGCGAGCGCCACGGGCCCGGCGAGCTGGCGCATCGGGCCCCGACGATAGCCGCGCCATGCGCCTCGGATCATCAGCAGCGCGAGGAGGACGAGAGCGACCCAGACGGTCACGGAGAAGGCAGGGACGTCGGCGATCATCGGGATTCGCCGAGCACCTTGCGGATGGAGGGCTCCCGGGCCTCGATGCTTTCGGCCAGCTTGAACTGCACCAGCGCGCGGCGCAGGTTGTGGCCCGGATAACGGACCTTGAAGTAGACGTCGCCTGCGAGATGGTCCGCGAGGAAGCGGATGCCGAGCTCGAGCGGGATCAGGTGGATGCAGTCGAAGAGGTGCCGGTGGTCCGCCTGGCTGAGGAAGTCCTTCGCGTGGGCCTGATAACCCCTGTAAATCATGCTGAAAAGCTCGAGGTCGAAGATGACGGAGCCGAGCTCGGAGGCGTCTTCACCCGCGGGGTTGCACACCGAGCGCATGGCGTCGCCGATGTCATAATGGACCAGCCCGGGCTGCACGGTGTCGAGGTCGACGATGCACGTGCCGCGTCCGGTGGCCTCGTCGATCATGATGTTGCCGACCTTCGGGTCGCCGTGCGTGGTGCGCAGTCCGAGGTCGCCGCGGGCGCGCGCTTCCTCGAGCACGGAGCAACGCGCGCGGCGCGCTTCGACGAAGCGGACGGCCCGCTTGGCCTCCTGTGAGGCGTTGAGGAGATCCTGGCCCGCCGGCGTCGCGAGCGCCGCGTCCAGCTTGGCGAGATAGCCGGGCGTGACGTGGAAGCCGGGCAGCGCGTAGCCGAGCCGCTCGGCCGGCAGGTCGCTGACCATGCGATGGAAATGGCCGAGCACGATGCCCGCCTCGTGGGCGTGTTCCGGGTTGCGCACCTTTTCGTAGGCGTGCGCGCTGGCGATCTGCGAGATCGCGCGCCAGAGGTCGCCGTCCGTATCCGTCACCCAGTCTTCGCCGGTCTTCGTCTGGATGATCTTCGGAAGCTGCCAGATGCGGTCCGCGCCATCGGCCTCGGCCTCGAGCTTCGCGTGGCAGTGGTCCGTGAGCACGCGCATGTTCTGCATGATCACTTCCGGATTAGGGAAGACCGACTTACGGATGCGCTGCACGATGAAGCGCTGCTCGGAGAAGGTCGTCCGGAAGATCGCCAGATAGGTGTCGTTGACGTTGCCCGAGCCGTAGGGCTCGACGGTCACGAGCCTTCCCTGGACGTCGAACTGGCGGGCGATTATGGCGGCTCGCATGGGGCTTTCGGGCTAATTTGCGGTTACTTTCGAGGCTGGCGAGGGCATTCCCACATCGCCAAGGCTTGATTTCCGCTCCGGGTTGCCCATGTTCATCGTTCCTCTGCGACGCCACCTTAGCTCAGCTGGTAGAGCATCTCATTCGTAATGAGAATGTCGCCGGTTCAAATCCGGCAGGTGGCTCCAGCGCAGGGGACAATTTTCCAGCAGCCCGTTTGCCCGCCAGGGCTTTTCCTCCAACCTTCCCGCCATGAGCCGCGCCGAACATCCGCCACGCAGCCGGGATCTTTCCCGTCGCTACGACCGGAATTTCCGGGCCGATGACGCGTACCGCGCCACGTTGCCGGACATGCAGAACAAGGACGCCTCCCTGATCCAGGGCGCCAACGTTCCGATCCAGCACGTCGGCATCTCCGGCTTCCGCCTGCCGATGCTCGTCGCCACCCGCGACGGCAAGCCAATCACGCTCGAGTGCACGGTCACCGGCTCGGTGTCCCTCGCGGCCGACCGCAAGGGCATCAATATGTCCCGCATCATGCGGACCTTCTACGAGTTCAAGGACCGCGTGCTCTCGCACGAGCTCCTCGAGGAGATCCTCATCCGCTACAAGAAGGACCTCGATTGCAGCCGCGCTCGCATCATGGTCGAGCTGCGCTACCCGATCCTGCAGAAGTCCCTGCGCTCAGGTCTCGAAGGCTGGCAGTATTACCGCGTCGTCCTCGAAGGCACGATCGACGACCTCGATCGCCTCCGCCGCTACGTCCATTTCGATTTCGTCTACTCGTCCGCCTGTCCTTGCTCCGCCGAGCTCACCGAGCATGCCCGCGAAGAACGCCTTGCCTACGGCATCCCCCACTCGCAGCGCTCCAAGGCCCGCGTGGTCGCCGAGGTCTCACCCGGTCGTTCCCTCTTTGTCGAGGACATGAAGGACCTCTGCCTCAAAGGCCTCCAGACCGAGACCCAGGTCATGGTGAAGCGCGAGGACGAGCAGGCCTTCGCCGAGCTCAACGGGGCCTATTCCAAGTTCGTCGAAGACGCCGCCCGCGTCGTCTACGAGCAGTTCGACGCCGATGCGCGCGTACGCGACTTCGTCATCGCCTGCTCGCACCTCGAGTCCCTGCACTCCCATGATGCCGTGTCGGTCATCAACAAGGGTATGCCGAGCGGCCTTTCGGCCGATTTCAGCAATTTCAGAGACCTGATCTGCTAGTCGGCTGACGGCTTGCCCATCCGTGGTGGCCGTCTTACGGTCACTTTACGAGGGGGTAGCTCAGTTGGATTAGAGCAGCAGCCTTCTAAGCTGCGGGTCGCGGGTTCGAGTCCCGCCCTCCTCACCACTTTCCCGGCCCGCCGCCCTTTCAGGGGAGGCGGGCTACCCGTATCCGGATGTTCTGGGTTTGCGGCAGGCTGGCCTAGCGACTACTCAAGGTCATGCAGATCCACGTCGCCCGGAATTCCGCTCAGCTCGGAATTTTCTCGTCCGAAGAAATCATCGCCGGCCTGCAGTCGGGCCGCTTCCTCGCCTCCGACCTCGGCTGGCGTGACGGCATGCCGGCCTGGACGCCGCTCGGAGACTGGTCCGAATTCCGAGGCGTCGGCGTGCCGCCGCCTTCGCCTGGTGCGCAGCCTGCGGAGCCCTTGGTCGCCTCGACGATACCTTGGGAGCAGGGCAAGTCGCTGGGGTCATTCTTCGCGACGATCAAGATGGCGATCGCCAACCCATCGGGCCTCTCGACCGGACGCTTCGCTTTCGGCGATTGGCTGATTTTCTGTTACGTCGCCTTTGCGATTAGCCTGCCGTTCCAGGTGATCCATCTCGCGATTGCCGAGGACCCTAATCAGTCCTTGGGCAATTTCCTCAAGGGCCTTGCCTATCCGGAGGTTCAGGCGATCGCCGATCAGATGCTCAAGTCGCCGCCGGCGCCGCTGTGGGCGTCGGGAGCCGGCCTGGTGGGTGGCTTGGCTTTTGCGCCGTTGATTTATGCGTTCTTCGCTTTGCTGCACTGGGTCGGCCAGCGCGTCTTCCGCTTGCGGATCACGGTCGAGCGTACGGTGTCCGCGACCTTGTTGGTGTCGGGTGCGTTGATCTTGCTGATGGCTCCATTCCAGCTGCTCGCCTTCAGCTTCATGGCTCAGCTCGCTCTCGGCGCACTCTTCCTGATTCCCGCCTGCATCTTCTATTTCCGTGGTTTGGGCGCGGCGACCGGCGTCAATCCGTGGGCCCAGTTCGGCATTTCCTGCTTCGTCTGGTCCTTACTGTGCTGCTGTTGCTGCATGCTTCCGGCCATGCTGCTCTGGGGCGCCGCGGTCACCCGTTGACCGGTGCTTCGGCTGATCCGCAGGCCTGCCTATCCGGGCGAGCTTAATCACGAGCTCGTCTGGCCGGCGGCGTTCCTGGGCGGCGCGGTGTTCGCCTGGGGCTGGTTCTGGTCCGGACTCCAGCTGCCGCAGTGCCTCTTCATGCGGTTGACGGGCCTGCCGTGCCTCGGCTGCGGCGGCACGCGCTGCGCCCGCAATCTGGTTCACCTGGATTTCGGCCAGGCCTTCCTCTTTCACCCCGGCTTCTTCCTCGTCGTGACGCTGGCCGCCCTCTGGACGATCTACTCGGCGGTGTTTTGGATTCGTCGCGACACGCTTCGCCTGCGTCTCTTCATCGAGCCGGCGGCCGATCGCCGCCTACGTATCCTTTTCGTGATCGTGCTGGTCGTCCACTGGGTTTGGCAGTGCTATTACCTGACGCGCTGACATGATCCGGAACCTGCTACGCTTCCTCGGCTGGGTCTGCCTGCTCGTCCTGCTCTCGGCAGGGGCCTTGGGGTTGGTCTATGTCCTTT
>RFRI01000012.1 GCA_009924535.1 Verrucomicrobiota bacterium | reverse complement strand
AACGCCACCCGGTTCAACGGTCCGTAGTACGAGTAGGTCTCCTGGTCCGGCGCGGTCACCACGTGTTCTTGGATCCATCGCCCGCCCACCGGGTGGAGGCCGAGTGCGAAGACCGTGGCCAGCACCAGGTAGACGAGGGCCTTGGGCCCCCACAGCAGCACGATGGCGACGTCGACCGCGGCGATCCCTGCGTCGACGGCGTTCATGCCGGACGTGGCGACAAGGATATCCGAGACGGCGACGCCGGCAAGCAGCGGCGATAACGCCGCGCGGATCGTCGCGAGCGCGGCCGCGCCGTCCGCCGGAGACGCGCCGGCAAGCCAAGCTTCGGCTTGGCGGGAAGAAATCAGCGTGCCGGTGTGCTGGACCATCTTCGCGAGACGAAGCGCGGCATCGCCGGCCGGCGTCGTCGCGAGGCACCAGTCACCGACGCGGTCGACGGAAGTGAGCGTGGCGCCCGCATGTTCGGCGAGGCGCCGGGCGCTCGCTTCGGAGACCAGAGGAAAGAGTTCGCCCGGGCGGCCGAGACGTCGCGCGGCTTCCTGCGCGGCGCGCGTGACGAGCGCATTACGGACGAAACGCGGGTAGCCGGCGCGCAAGAGTTTCCAGACGCGCTCCTCCTTGCGCTCGTAGCTCTCGACATCGGCGAGCGTCGGCAGGCAGACGACGGTCGCATGCGGCGAGTCAGGCACCGTGGCGCCCAAGGCTGGCGAAAGGATCGGCACGAATCAGAGACCTTCGGCCGGCTGCTCGTTCTGGAGGATCTGCTCGAGCGACTGGCGGCGGCGGATCAGCGAGAATTTGCCGTCGCGGCGCAGGAGGACTTCCGGCGCCTCGGGGAAGGAATTGTAATTCTTCGTGCTCATGCCGGCGCAATACGCGCCGGCCCCGCCGATGACGCAAAGGTCGCCGGACGTGGCTTCGGGCAGCGGGCGGGTGGCAAGCGTCTCCGGTTCGCCGGGGGCGCAGCTGATCAGGTCGCCCGATTCGCAGCAATGGCCGACGATGACGTAATCACGCGTGGCTCCGGTAGCCTTTGCTGGGTAGAGATGCACCGGATGCTGCGAGCCGTAGAGAGAAGGACGCAGGATCTCGGTCATGCCTGAGTCGAGCTTGAGGAATTCGCGGATGCCGGTGGAGACGATGTCCTGGACGCGGGAAAGGACGGCGCCGGCGTTGGCGACGAGGAACGTGCCCGGCTCGATCTCGAGGCGGAGCTTACGTCCGTCGTCCTGAGCGAACTTCTCGAAGGCGACCTTGACCGGAGCGCCGACGACCTGGGGGTCGGTGCCTTTCTCCGCCGCGACCCGGGCGACCTTGTAGCCACCGCCGAGGTTGAGAGTGTGCACGGTCGGGAAACGGCTGACGAGCGCGAGGCTGGCCGCGGAGACTTCCTGCCAGACGACGGGGTCGCTGCCGGAGCCGATGTGGGTATGGATGCGAACGACCTTCAGCCCGTATTGCTTTACGATGACCTGGGCCTGGTCAGCCCACTCGTGCCAGATGCCGAAAGAGGAGTCAGGACCGCCGACGTTGGTCTTGCCGGTGCCGCCCGAGCCTCGGCCGGGATTGAAGCGCAGGCCGACCTCGTGGCCCGGGAGGGCCTTGCCGATGCGCTCCAACTGAAGGAGGGAGCAGGCGTTCACATGCACCCCCTTACTAAGAAGAGAGGGGAAATCCTCGGGCAGCTCTTGGGATGAGAGCGAGAGGCGGTCCGCCGGGACTCCCGCCAACATGGCGCGACGGACTTCCCAGCCCGAGCTGGCGTCGAAATGCAGGCCTTTGCTGGCGAAGACCTTCAGGACCGAGGCGTTCGGACAAGCCTTCATGGCGAACCGGACCGTCACGCCGTAGGCGTTCGGAAAGGCCAACATGGCGTCGGCCTGAGCCTCGAGGGTGGCCTGATCATAGACATAGCAGGGGGTGCCATGGGCGTCGGCGATCTGGCGGGCCGAATCAGGAAGAAGGAAGCGATGATTTTCCACGGGAGTGTCTCGGGCGGACTTTGGCAGGCCCGCCCTTACCTTCCAGCCTTTTTGCGGACGTATGACGTCGCTTGCCTCCCCTACCCTCCCCCCTTGGGATGACCGAGCCCAAGCCATCCATGTCCGCCACCGAAACCATCGTCGCCGCCGCGACTCCCGCAGGCCGATCCGCCCTGGCGATCGTGCGCGTCGACGGTCCGTTGGCTTCCGCCATCGCGCACGCCGCGCTCGCCCGGAAGACCGCGCTCGCCGAGAAAACGTCGACGCTCGGTATCTGGCGCAACCAGGAAGGCGAAGCCATCGACCAGGTCGTCGCGGTGCTCTGGCACGCCGGTCGTTCCTTCACCGGCAACGACTCGCTTGAGATCACCTGCCATGGTAACCCGCTGCTCGTGCGCCGCATCACCGAGGATTGCCTCGCGCGCGGCGGACGTCTCGCCGAGCCCGGCGAGTTCACGCGCCGCTCCTATCTCGCGGGTCGCATCGACCTCACGCAGGCCGAAGCCGTCGCCGACCTGATCCACGCCAGCTCCGAGCGCGCGCTCGCCTCCGCGCGACGCATGCTCGCCGGCGAACTCGGCCGACATGTCGCCCGCTGGACCGACCGTACGCTCCAGATCCTCGCCGAGCTCGAGGCCCACATCGACTTCCCCGAGGAAGACCTGCCGCCGGAGGACCCGCGCGGGCCTGCGGCCCGCTTGCTTGAAATCGCGTCAGAACTTTCTGGATACGCTCGTACCGCGAAGCATGACGGCGCCCTGCGCGCCGGACTGCGCGTCGCCGTCGTCGGGGCGCCCAACGCCGGGAAGTCGAGCCTGCTCAACGTGCTCTCCGGCGCCGACCGCGCGATCGTAAGCCCCGAGGAAGGCACCACGCGCGACTACCTCGAGGCGCCCGTGGCCGGCCTGCCGCTCGCCGTGACCGCGATCGATACCGCCGGACTGCGCGACGGCGGTTCGACGCTCGAGAACCTCGGCATGGCGCGCTCGCTCGAACAGGCGCGCGGAGCGCATCTGCTGCTTCTCGTCGTCGACGCTTCGGCGGAGCCCCCTGCCCTGCCCGCTGATCTCGTCACGTTGCTCGACCCCGCGCGCACGCTCGTCGTCGCCAACAAGTCGGACCTGCCCGCGCATCCCGCGCAGAAAGATTTCCTCCCGCAGATCGCCCAGCTTTCCGCCTGCCTCCTGGATGGTCGCGATGCCGACACGCTCCGCGCCAAGCTCGGCGACTTCCTGATCGCCAAGGAGATCGCTCCGGGAGCCGAAGACCTCGTGGTCAGCGTCCGGCATGCCGAGGCCTTGGCCCGGGCGGCGACCGCCCTTTCCGAAGCCGCCGGTCACCTTAATGCCCCTATCCAGACCGAGCTCGCGGCCGCCCAAGGCAGGGTCGCCCTGGATGCCCTGGGGGAAATCGTCGGTCGCATCGATAATGAGCGTATGCTGGACAAGCTCTTCGCTTCCTTCTGCATAGGGAAGTGATTCCCTCCGGTGAGGGAGCGCCTATGCGACCTCACAAACAAATCCGCCTCGGGCCCGACCGCCCCTATGACGTCATCGTCTGCGGGGCTGGCCATGCCGGCGTGGAAGCCGCCCTGGCGGCCGCCCGCATGGGGGTCGATGTCCTCCTCCTGACGGGCAATGTGGACACCATCGCCCAGATGAGCTGCAACCCCGCCATCGGGGGCCAGGCCAAAGGCCATATCGTCCGGGAGATCGACGCCCTTGGGGGCGAGATGGGCCTGACCGCCGACGTGACCGGGATCCAGTTCCGTCTCCTTAACTCCTCCAAAGGGCCCGCCGTCCAAGCCCCCCGCGCCCAGTGCGATAAGAAGGCCTACCAGTTCCGGATGAAGCACCTCTGCGAGCTGCAGGATGGCCTGACCATCTTCCAGTCCCAAGTCACCGGACTCATCTTTAAGAACGGCGCCGTGGTGGGGGTACAGACCAACCTCGATCTCGACTTCCACGCCAAAACGGTGGTCGTGACCACTGGCACTTTCTTGCGCGGCCTGATGCACATCGGGGCGAATAAAACCGAAGGTGGTCGACTGGGAGACTTTAGTGCTAAGTCGTTGTCAGCCAGTTTTTTAGAGGCTGGTATTGAACTCCAAAGACTTAAGACCGGCACCCCGCCGCGCATCCTAGGAAGATCCATTGATTTCAGCAAATGTGAGGAGCAGCCGGGTGATACCTCCCCTACCCTTTTTGCCTTCCACGACACCCGCCAGCAGACTGATTTGTTCCACGTGGAACAAGCCGGCGAACGCCTGCCGGGATGGACCCCTGGCAGCGACCAAGTTTCCTGCTGGATGACCGAGGCCACTGGCGCCACCGGCAAAATCGTCCAAGAGAACCTCCACCTCTCCCCCCTCTATGGCGGTGAGATCACCGGGGTCGGCCCGCGCTACTGCCCTTCCATCGAGGACAAGTTCGTGAAGTTCTCGGACAAGGACACCCATAAGCTCTACTTGGAGCCTGAGGGCCGGAACACCGACGAGTGGTATATCAACGGCCTTTCGACCTCCCTGCCCTTTACCGTCCAGCTCCAGATGCTGGCTTCGGTCCCGGGACTCGAAAAAGCCGTGATGCTTCGCCCGGCCTATGCCGTGGAATATGATTTTGCGCCCCCAACCCAGCTGTACCCCACCTTGGAGTCCAAAAAGGTCGAGGGTCTATTCTTTGCCGGCCAAATTAATGGAACGTCTGGATATGAGGAAGCTGGCGCCCAAGGCCTAGTCGCCGGGGTTAATGCCGCCTGTAAGGTCAAGGGCCAGACGCCCATGGTCATTGGCCGCGATGAAGCCTATATCGGCGTCCTCATCGATGATCTGGTGACCAAAGGCACCCAAGAGCCTTACCGCATGTTCACCAGCCGCGCTGAATTCCGCCTGTTATTTAACCACGGCAGCGCTGAACTCCGCCTTAAGGACAAAATCTCCGAATTCGGCCTCGTCCCGGCTGATCGCCTAGGACGCATCCAAGCTAAAGCAGAAAAAGTCGCCCATTGGATCGAATACCTGGAAAAACTGGCCATCCCGGGCGGCATCGCTGGCGACGTCATCCGCCGACATTGGGATTCGACTCCCAAGGATCTACCGCCGACATTCTTGGCCGAGGCATCCGAAATTCAGGCCGAAGTCATGTATCGGGTCAAATACCGCGGTTACTTGGAGCGAGAGACCCGGAATGCCCGCAAGCTGCACGACTTGGATGCCTTTAAGGTGCCTGAAGGATTTGATTTCTTAAAAGCCTACGGCTTGCGCATCGAAGCCCGCCAGAAGCTCCAAACCATCCAGCCTAAAACCCTAGGACAAGCCAGCCGGATCAGCGGGGTGAATCCGGCGGACATCTCATTGCTGATGGTTCTTTTCAGGGCTAAGTAATCCCGAAGGGAAGGGGAGAGCAGGGGGGTGTTCCACGTGGAACACCGTTCATGTAAAGATTGAAGCCGCGCGAGGTGACATTCGTGCATCTTAAATACATAAACCCTTGATGATTAACAATTTAAATATTTAAAAATGTCCTGTCACTCGTCCGCCATGATTGTCACCTAACTCTGGCTCTTCGGTTAACGGGGCCTTTATGTAATGGCACACCCATGGACGCCGAACATCTCAAGCGCATCCTGATCGTCGACGACGAGTCCGACGTGACGGAGCTATTGGACTACAAGTTCAAGCAAACCGGCTATGCCATCCGCACGCTCAACGACCCGCTGCGCGCCATCGGCCTGGCCCGCGACTTCCGACCAGACCTGATCATCCTCGATGTCATGATGCCCGAACTCACGGGCGTGCAACTCCTGCGCATGGTCCGCGCCGACGCGCTCCTCCAAGATACGCCGGTGATCTTCCTCACGGCGAAAGGCGAGACGGTCGATAAGGTGAAGGGCCTCGAGTCCGGCGCCGACGACTATGTGACGAAGCCTTTCGACACGCGCGAGCTGATGCTACGTGCCCAGGCTCTGCTGCGTCGCGCGAAGTCCGCCGCCGCCAAGCCATCGACGCGTCTCGCCGCCGGCGCGCTGATGCTCGACATCGAACGCCATGAAGTGACCGCCGCCGGCAAGATCGTCGAACTGACGGCCACGGAATTCAAGCTCCTGCGACTGCTGCTCGAGCGGAAGGGCCGCGTGCAGTCGCGCGAAGAACTCCTCGCCGACGTCTGGAACTATTCGCCCGACCTCGAGACCCGCACGGTCGATACCCACGTCCGCCGCCTGCGCGAGAAGCTCGGACCGGCCGGTGACGTCATCGATACGGTGCGCGGCGTCGGTTACCGCGTGAACGGCTGAACCGCTTTGCGCTCGCGCGTCCGGCGGCGCCGGACAACATCCTCCGCAGATGTCCTGGCTTCCCTGGTTGCTCCTGCTCGCGCTCGTCATCGCCGCCGTCTGGTACTTCGCCGAGATCGCCGGCCATGTGCGCTGGGCGCGCCGCGCGTTGCTCGCCGACGGGGGGGCGCCGCGTCCGCAAGGCTGGTTGGTGCGCAAGCTGCGACTGGAAGAACTCTTCGTCGCCATCGAACGGCGCGCCGCGAACGAGGGCGAGATCCGCGCCGCGGCGGCGCGGCGCATCGAAGCGCTGCTGGCGCCGCTGACCGACGCCGTGCTCGTCGTCGACGCGCAGGATCGCCTCCGCCTCGCCAACCCGGCCGCGGCCGCGCTCTTCGGGCTTTCCGAAAAGGATGCCGGCGGCTCGATCGTGCCGCTCGTCCGGAGCGCGGACTTCATCGAGCTCGTGCGCCGCGTCCGCGCCGAAGGCGGCGCCCGCTCCATGATCCTCCTGAACCGGGCGCCGTTGTCCGACGTCTGGATCCAAGCCGCGGGCGCGCGCACCGATCCGGAGGCGTTCGATGACGGTGCCGCGATCTTCGTGCTGGCGGATGTGACGGCGCTGAAGCGCCTGCAGGCCATGGAGCGCGACTTCGTGACGAACGTCTCCCATGACCTACGCACGCCGGTGACGATCCTACGTGGGTACGCCGAGACCTTGGCCGAAGACCAAGCGACCATGTCGACGGAAGACCGGGCGCGCTTCACGCAGAAGATCGTAAGCTCGGTCGGAAGACTACAAGGGCTCGTCGAAGGCCTGCTTGCGCTCGCGAGCCTGGAGTCCGCCCAGGATGTGCGTCGCGAACCAGGCGCGCTCCATGTCGCGGCCCGCGAAGTCGCCGAAGAATTCGCCGCCCGCTGCAAGGCTGCCGGGGTGAAGTTGGAATTGAAGCTGGAGGCCGCCGATGGCGGCGCCGCCGATCCGGTCCAAGCCCGGCGTCTGGTCCAGAACCTGATCGATAACGCCTTGGCCCATGCCGCCGGCATGAGCCGCCTGATCGTCTCGACCCGGGACACGCTCAGCGGTGTGGAACTGACGGTGGAAGACGACGGGGCAGGGGTGCCGCCGGCAGACCTGCCGCGTCTCTTCGACCGATTTTACCGGACCGACAAATCCCGCAGGGCAGGGGGGAGCGGGCTAGGCCTGAGCATCGTTCGTCAGGTCGCGGAGTTACACGGGGGGTCGGCCACGGCTGAACCGGCCCGCCCCAAGGGTCTACGGATCACGGTGACGTTACCCGTGGTCGGTTAGGTCCTGAAATGAAAAACCCGCCGGATATCGGCGGGTTTTTGCTCCATTTTAAAGTGGAGCGCGCGACTGGACTTGAACCAGCAACAGCCACCTTGGCAAGGTGGTACTCTACCATTGAGCTACGCGCGCGTTGGACGAGAAGCAGACCAAACGCCCTAACGAGTGTCAAGCCTTTGGACGAACCTCGTCCGAGCGGCCTTAGGGGCAGGGAAGAGGCCCTGCTTTTCAAGCAGGTCGGCAGCTTCATCAGAAAAGAGCCAGCGGAGGGTAGGAGTGAGCTCCGCGAGCCGATCCTGCCTCACATAGAGAATCAGGGGTACCTGAAGGGGGTAGTCGCCATTATGGACGTTGTTATCGTCAGGGCCATAGGCCGTGGAAGACTTTCCTGGTCGGCCATCAGCCACTGGCAGGACCTTACCCCGACCAGAAGGACGACGGGGGATAAGGGTGACGGTCCCGGCACGGGAAGCCAACAGGTCCGCCGCCAGGTCCGGTTCGATCCGCAACCGGACGTCGGGCCGAAACGGCTGCCCCTCGAGGACGATGCCTTGGAAAATCTCCAGCACCATCGAGCCGGCCGGAGAGCAGACCGCGGGCGTGATGAGCTCGGAGCGCGCGGCGGGGTCGAGGTCGTTCCAATTGCGGGCCGGCGATCGCGGGTCGCGCGCGAATACGTTCGCGAGGTTTTCCAACGTGATCTGCTCGGCTCGGTTGCTGCCGTGCGTCGCGACGACCACCACGGAACTCGCCAGCCGGAACTCGGCCACGCCGATCTTACCCGTTGGAACCGGCGCGACCTCGCGCTCGCGCATCATGAGCACCGCCGCGGAGGCACGTCCGTCGACGAAGGCCTGACGTCCGGGAAGCGTGCCGCCGAAATCGGCGGCGGTCTTGCCTGCGGCATGATTGATGCCTTGGGCGATGTCGCCCTGCAGCAGATCCGTGCCGACGATCTCGGCCGCGCCCAAGGCGCAGCAGGAAAGGAAGAATGCGAGCGGCCTCACGCGGACTCGGGACCAGGATCGAGTTCCGGCCATTGCAGGAGTTTGCGATGGAGGGTACGTCGCGAGATGCCCATCAGCTCGGCGGCCCGCGTACGATTCCCCGCCGCGGCGGCCAAGGCCTGCTTCAACAGCTGCTTCTCGTTCTGCTCGCGATCAAGGATGTTGCCGCCCGAGGAAGGCAGGGCGGAAACGGCGACGGAGGTGGCGGTCGGCTGAGAAAAACGCGGGTCGAGGTCGGTGGCGCCAACCGTCTTGCCGGAGCGAAGCACGGCGAGGTTCTCGCAGGCGTTACGTAGCTCGCGGATATTACCCGGCCACGGATAACGCACGAGCACCGCCAGGGCTTCCGGCGAAAGCTTCGCCGCCGCGACCGCATTCTCCTTCGCGAAGCGTTCGAGATAA
The DNA here is from genome assembly GCA_009924535.1 of Verrucomicrobiota bacterium. Lineage (GTDB taxonomy): Bacteria > Verrucomicrobiota > Verrucomicrobiia > Opitutales > UBA953 > UBA953. The sequence continues at coordinate 4,789 of RFRI01000012.1, read as the reverse complement.
TGGGCGAGCAGGAGGGGCACGTCGTCCTGACGCTCGCGCAGGGGCGGCAGGCGCAAAGGCACCACCGAAAGGCGGTAGAAAAGGTCTTCGCGGAACTTGCCCTCCTTGACCATCTGCTGAAGGTCGCGGTTGGTGGCGCAGACGAGACGTAGGTCGAGGCCGATCGGACGATGCGAGCCCAGCCGCTCGACGGAACGCGTCTCGAGGAAGCGGAGGAGCTTCACCTGGGTGGTGGCGTCGATCTCGCCGATTTCGTCGAGGAAGAGCGTGCCGCCGTCCGCCGATTCGAAGCGGCCCACGCGCCGTTCGTTCGCGCCGGTGAACGCGCCCTTCTCATGGCCGAACAATTCGGACTCGAGCAGGTTGGCAGGGATGGCGGCGCAATGCACCGCCATGAAAGGTCCTTTCGAGCGCTGGCTGGCCTGATGGATCATCTGGGCGAAGAGCTCCTTCCCTGTGCCGGTCTCGCCGAGCAGGAGGATGGTCGCATTCGATGATGCGACCGAACGGACCTGCTCGATCGAACGTTGGAGGGCGGCGGAAGACCCGACGACCTCGCCGAGCGAGAATTTGCGGTCGAGCCGGGCCTTGAGGGTGACGACTTCTTTCTCGGTCGTGCGGGCCTTCAGACCGCGTTCGAGGACGAGCTCCACCTGACGGAGGTCGACGGGCTTCTGGAAGAACCAATAGGCGCCAAGGCTCATCGCCTTCACGGCGGTATCCACGTCTCCATACGCCGTCATCATGATGCAGACCGGCTGGTGGGGGAGCTTGAGCGCCCGGTCGATGACCGCCATGCCGTCCTCGCCCGCCATGCGGAGATCCGTCAGCACGGCGTCGGGCGGCACGTCCTGCATGAGGCGCGCCGCTTCCGCGGCATCCTTCGCCACAAAGGTCTCGTAGCGATCCTCCAGCGCGGCGCGGAGGCCGTCGCGGATGTTCTTCTCGTCGTCGACGATGAGGACCGTGGGTTTCATGGCTTAGGCTTCGGAGGTGGTCTGATGGTTGGCCGCGCCCCAGGCGCGGGCGGCCTTCTCGGCCAAGGCGACCCGCGCGCGGTCGACCTCCGCCAAGCGGGCCTTGAGGTTCGCGTTGGAGACACGCGCGAGGTCGTCCAGGTCGCAAAGATACGTGCCGTCGAGACCAGGGACGCCCGAGGCGAAATTACGCGGGACGCCGAGGTCGACGAGCAGGAGCGGCCGACCGGTGCGACGGCCGGCGATCTCGCGCAGCGCGACGGCGTCGAGCAAGGCGCGTTCCACGGTCGCGCAACCGACGATGACGTCATGCGCATGCGCCTGTCTCAGCGCATCCGCGAGCGTCAGCGAAGAACCGGAAAACTCCTCGGCCAACGCGCGGGCGTTCTCAAAGGTGCGCGATGCGACCGAAACCTGGGAAGCGCCGCGGGAGACGAGGGCCTGGACCACCTGACGACCGACGTCACCGGTGCCGAGCACGAGGACGCGGGCATCGGTGAGCGAACCGAACACGCGCAGCGCGAGCTCGACGGCGACGTTACCCAGGCTCACCTGACCCTGCGAGATGCCGGTGTTGGTCCGCGCCCAGGCGCCGGCCTGGAAGGCACGCTGAAAGACGCGGTTAAGGACCGGGCCGGTCATGCCGCGGGCGAGCGCGTCGGCATAGGCGTCCTTCACCTGACCGGCGATCTCGACCTCCCCGACCATCTGCGATTCGAGGCCGGAGACGACCGAGAAAAGATGTTCGACCGCCAGCAAGCCGGGCACCGGACGCAGATGCTGATCGAGCGCGGGCGCCGGCGCGCCCGTGGCCTTGAGCAACGCGGCGCGCAGATGAAGCGCGGCGGCTTCGTCGCCGACCGCATAGGCCTCGAGACGATTGCAGGTGGCGAGCAGGACCGCTTCGGCGAGGCCGGCGTCACGGGCGGCCGCATAGAAGACTTCGGCTCCGCCGGCGGGGACCGTGAACGCGGCGCGCTCATCGAGTCCGGCCGTGCGATGCGTGGCGCTGAGCGCCACCAGATTACGAGGGCGCTCGCTCATCGGGAGTTGTGGAGCGAAAGGTAGAGCGCGACCACGGCGGGAATCGCGGCGAGCAAGGAAGCGCGCGCGAAGGAGGCGCCCGGCAGGTGCTGGCGGCGGCGTTGGAGGACGATCCACCCGCAGGCAAGCCAAGTGACGAGCGCCGCGATGAACTTCGGGGCGGCGACGGCGGCGAGATCTCGCTGCGCCCAATCGGTGGCGCCGATCACCAAGGATAGTCCGAGCAGCCAGACGGCCGCGCCCATCAGCTGCGCGCCGATGCGATCAAGCGGGACGAGCGCGGGAAGCAAGGCGTAGATGCCGCCGAACTGGTGACGAGCCAGGGCGCGATCCTGCAGGAGATAGGCGGCGGAGTTGAGCGCCTGCGCGCCCAGCACGCAGTAGGCCAGGATCGCGGCGCCCACGTGCATCACGATGAGCGGCTTGCCGACCGTCGACATCGGATGGGCGACGCCGCCGAGGAAGCCAGACGCGACGAGACATAAGGCCGTGGTGCCCGCGATCGCCCACGTCGGGAGGCGATGGTTGAAGGTCACGTCGAGGAAGAGCGAAAGTCCTGCCACGCCCCAGGCGATGGAGAGGAGCACTTCCGCTGGGCCGTTGATGGGGAGGGCATGCGACCGCAGGCCTTCATAGGCCAACATGGACGTCAGCAGCACCCATCCGCCACGGAGCAACCAGAGGCCGGTGGCCTGTAATTTTCCGGAAGCATCCTTCGCCGCCAAACCATCGAGCACGGCGGCGATCAGGAAGACCGAGGCACATCCCAGCAAGCAGTCCCGGGTGAGGGGATGGGCGGCGAGTTCGGCAGCCATGGGGAACATCGTGTTAGATAAGGGGAGGTGTGACATTTTGGCAAACCCTCAAGCCGTCCAGTTTTCTTGCGGAGGCGGGCAGGGGGGCTAGGTTGAGCCTCCTTATGGCTCACGACCTCTACGACCTCACCCAGCACCCGCCCCGCAGCCCTCGCATCCGTCTAGGCGGATTCGTCATCCTCCCCCGCATGATCGACAAGGCGCGCGCCACCAAAGCCGGTAAAAATGGCGAATATAACTACGGTTGCCCGCTGGACGCCAACGTCCTGGACTTCCTCGGCGTCGAGGCGAATGCCCTTAAAGCCCAGATTGACAGTGGTTTAGGAGATGGAGAGATCCTCTCCTGGCTCTTGGCTAACGCCAAGAAGCCCCGTTCGGGCCAGGAAATTGCTGCTTTCAGCGCCTACCATGAGCAACGCGCCCCCAGCTCCGTTGGCAGCCGGGCGAAGTTGAGCGATTACCAGTCTGCGACCGCAGCCGGTGCTAAGCGTGAGGACATCACCACTTGGTTCGACGTGCTCGATCTGGACGATCACCAGAGCTTCGGCGGTAAGGTCTAAACCGTGACCAAGGCCGGTCAGCCGCGGCGAGTGCTGCTCGTCTGCATGGGCAACATCTGTCGTTCGCCGACGGCTGAGGCCGTGTTACGCGTCAAGGCCAGGCAAGCCGGGCTGGCCATCGAGTTCGACTCCGCAGGCACGGAAAACTACCACATCGGCGACCCGCCAGACTCGCGCTCCATCCGTCACGCGAAGGCGCGCGGCTATGACCTCTCGGTGCTGCGGGCGCGTCAGGTGCACGCCGATGATTTCCACACCTTCGATCTCATCCTCGCCGCGGACGAACTTAACTTGCGCGAACTCCGCCGACGCTGTCCGCCGGAGCAGCACGCCCGCCTTCGGTTGTTCCTGGATGACGTCCCCTTGCCGGATCCGTATTACGGCGAAAGCGACGATTTTGAAAAAGTGTTGGATTTGGTCGAAAAACAGGCGGTTTTACTGATGTCGCGCTGGTCTCGTCCGAACTGAATGATTGCCGAAGCCACGGTGGCGGCGTTGGATGTCGAGACCGATGTATCAAGTGAACTTCAGCGACCAGGCGATGCGCGAGCTCGCGAAGCTGCCCACCTTGGAGCAGATGGACGTCGTCGAAGCGTTCACCTCGCTGACGCCGGAAGCGCTGCTCCGCGGAAGTTCCGAGCTGGGCACCGTCCGCCGCGGCGGCCACACCTATCACCGTCTGCGCGTCGGCGAATTCCGCATCTATTTCGAAGCCAGCGAAGGCTCCCTGATGGCCAACTACGTACTTCATAAGCACACGTATGCCGACTTCGCGTTCCGCTCGCATCTGCCCTTTCCCGAGGACGAAGCCCGGATCGAACAAGAAGGCGGCTTCTGGAAATACCTCGACGAAACCCCCAAGCCTTAATCGTGACCACTCCCCCCGTTAAGCCCCAGTATTCCTCGCCTGAAGAGGCCGCACGCATCTACCTTCTGCCCAACCTCTTCACCGCGGGCAACATGCTCTGCGGGTTCCTGGCCATCAAGAACTGCATCGAGGCCCGCTTCACCTCGCTCAACCCCGAAGGCAGCGCGGTGCATTATAAAATGGCGGTCGGTTTCATCCTTTTCGCCTGTATCTGCGACCTTTTCGACGGCCGCGTCGCCCGCGCCACCAAGCGCGAATCCCTCTTCGGGGCCGAGTTCGACTCGATCGCCGACACGGTCTCGTTCGGCGTCGCCCCCGCCCTCATGGCCTGCTTCCTGGTCATCAAGCCCGAGGCCACGGACAACGTCCAGCTCGTCACCTGGTTGCTCGCCTTCATCTATCTCCTTTGCGCCGGCGTGCGCCTGGCGCGTTTCAACGTGCTCACCAACCCGCTGGTACCAGGGAACGAAAAACGCGCCGCTGGTGGTGATTTCGTGGGCCTTCCTTCGCCGGCAGCCGCAGGGA
>RFRI01000110.1 GCA_009924535.1 Verrucomicrobiota bacterium | reverse complement strand
GCGCAGAATTTCTGGGACAGCCAGAAGGCCGCCCAGAAGGTGATCTCGGAGTGCAACGGCCACAAGAACATCGTCGCCCCCCAGGTCGCCTTCCGCCGCCAGATCGACGACGCCAAGACCCTCGCCGAACTGATCACGGAATCCCCGGACGGCACGGCCGACGCCGAAGTCGAGGAACTCCGCAAGCTCGGCACCGACCTGCTCGCCGCCGTCTCCGAACTCGAGATCGCCTCGTTCCTCTCCGGCCTGCACGACCGCTCCAACGCCATCGTCACCGTCAAGGCCGGCGCCGGCGGCACGGAATCCAACGACTGGGCCGACCTGCTCTACCGCATGTACACGCGCTGGGCCGAACGTCGCGGCTTCAAGATCGAGGTCGAAGACATCGCCGAAGGCGAAGGCGCCGGGATCAGCCAGGCCACCTTCCGCCTCGAAGGCCCCAACGCCTACGGCTACGTCAAGGCCGAGCGCGGCGTCCATCGCCTCGTCCGCATCTCGCCCTTCGACGCCAACGCCCGCCGCCACACCTCCTTCGCGTCCGTCGACGTGGTCGCGGAAATCGACGACGACATCGATGTCGAGGTCAACGAAGCCGACCTGCGCGTCGACGTCTACCGCTCCAGCGGCAAGGGCGGCCAGCACGTCAACAAGACCGAGTCCGCGGTCCGCCTCACGCACATCCCGACGGGCATCGTCGTGGCCTGCCAACGCGAACGCTCCCAGGTCAAGAACCGCGCCCTCGCGATGAAGATCCTGCGCGCCCGCATCTACGAGAAGACCATCGACGACAAGCGCGCCGAGATGGAGAAGTATTACGGCGAGAAAGGCGACATCGGCTGGGGCAACCAGATCCGTTCCTACGTCTTCCAGCCTTACCAGATGGTGAAGGACCTCCGCACCGGCGTCGAGACGGGCAACATCCAGGCGGTCATGGACGGCGACATCGACGCGTTCATCAACGGCTGGCTGCGCGCCGGCGGACCGCGCACGCGCAACAAGGATATCAAGATCGAGGACTAAGTCCTCGCCGCCCTCATGCCCACCCGGGACACCCTGCGCCAGAAGCTCCTCGATACCCCGCTCTTCGCGGAGAAGATCTGGAAGCTTTCGCCGGAGCCGTGGCCCATCACGGAAGCGCAGCTGCGCGACCTCAAGCGCATCGGGTCGGCCTGCCTCAGCTATCACCGCGCGCTCGAAAGACTCTACGTACGTTCCTTCACGAACAAGAAGATCCTCCGCAACCGCGAGGTCTACGCGCCGTGGGTCGCCGAATACCTGGACCGTTACAAGCCCGCGGGCCTCATCGCGCATGGCCGCCATCGCGCCGTCAAAGGCCAGTCCCCCGTCGTGCTTCGACCCGACCTGCTGATCACCGACCAAGGTTTCACGATGACCGAGCTGGACAGCGTTCCGGGCGGCGTCGGTCTCACGGCCTACCTCAACGAGGTCTACGCCGAGGACTTCCCCCGCGTCATCGGAGCGAACAGCATGCCCGACCGGTTCATGGCCTCGCTCGCCCGCCTCACGCCGAAGGAGAAATTCCCGCTCGTCGCGATCGTCGTCAGCGACGAAGCCGCGACCTATCGCCCGGAATTCGAGTGGCTCGGCGAAAAGCTCCGCACCCTCGGGCATGACGTCCACCTCGTCGCTCCCGCCCAGATCATGCAGATGGGCGACGGCTCCTATATCCCGGTCGACGGCGCGCCGCGCCGCGTCGACATCCTCTACCGTTTCTTCGAGCTCTTCGACCTCGCCAACGTGAAGGGCGCCGACGGCATCTTCAACGCGGTCGAAGCCGGCACGCTGATGCTGACGCCCCCGATGAAGGCGTTCCAGGAAGAGAAGCTCGGCCTCGCCCTGCTCCATCATCCGCAGCTTGCGGAATTCTGGAAAGAAAACCTCCCCGAAGACCACCACGAGGCGCTGTTCCGCATCGTGCCCAAGACGTGGATCATGGAAAAGACGGAATTGCCGCCGACGGCCGTCCTGCACGCCCCGGGCTTCGCCGGCCGTCCGATCCGCGAGTGGACCGAGCTCGCCGAAGCCTCCCAACGCGAACGCAACCTGATCATCAAGGCCAGCGGCTTCCACGAGACGGCCTGGGGCGCCCGCTCGGTGACCCTCGGCAGCGATGTCTCCCGCGACGAATGGCTCGAGGCCATCGAGAACGCGCTGAACCCCGACAACGAGACGTTCCACGTGATGCAGGAATACCACAAGCCGTCGCGCCTGACCCACCCGGTGTACGCCGACGACGGGTCAGTCGTCCCCGCCGACGGACGCGTCCGCCTCTGCCCCTACTACTTCGTCGATAACGACACGGTCGAACTTTCCGGCATCCTTTCGACGTTCTGCCCGGCGGATAAGAAGATCATCCACGGGATGAGCGATGCGGCCCTGCTGCCCTGCCACCTGGTCCCCTGAGGCGCCTCCGACGCCTTGCTTCCTGTCGGGTTTAAGCCCAAGGTAGCCGCATGAGACTCCTCGCCCTCGGTCTGCTCTCGCTGTTCGCCCTCCTCGGGGACCTGGGCGCCGCCGCCCGCACCAAGGTCGACCTGGTCAACCTGACGCCCGATGTCCGTGCCGGCGAAAAGGCCCTCGTGGCCCTCCGCTACCGCTGCGACCCCCATTTCCACATCTACTGGAAGAACCCCGGCGATGCCGGCGCCTCGCCGACGGTGGAATGGACCGAAAAGTCCGGCGCGGAAGTCGGCGCCTTCATCTGGCCCGGACCTAAGCTCCTCGACCAGGCCGGCGTCATGAATTTCGTCTACGAAAACGAGACGCTCATCCTGATGGAAGTCGCCGTACCCGCCGGCGCGACCGGCCCGATCGTGCTCAAGGGCAAGGCGGAATGGCTCGAGTGCGACGATAAGGGATGCTGGCCGCACGACACCCTCGTCGCGCTGACCCTGAAGGTCGGCCCCGGCAACACGGCTTATCAATACGACCAGAAACTATACCCTCATTTCCGCAAGGTGATCTCGACCACAGGCTCCAGCGATGGCAAGACGCTGACGGTCGCCTTGCCTGCTGACCGCAAACTAGGCGACGTCTGGTTCCCCGAACGCAATTTCGTCACGCCTAACGCCACGGCCCTGCAGAAGAAAGCCGACGGTAAGCTGACGTTCGAACTGAAGGACGCCACGGAGACGCTCGCTTCGGGCCCGCTGAATTTCACGACCCGTGCCGAAGACGGCGGCTTCGTCGACATCAACGTCCAACTCGGGGCGGCTGCCGTGAAATCAGCGGCGGTAGAAACCGCCCTGCCGCACGCCGGCGGTCTCGAATGGCTCCCCTGGACCCCGCAGGCGCAGGCCAAGGCTCTCGCCGACGGCAAGATCGCCTACGTCGACTTCACCGCCCGCTGGTGCGCCACGTGCCAGGTCAACAAGCGCGTCTATAAGCAGGACGATGTCGCGGCGGCGCTGATGACTTCCGGCGTCGTGCTGCTCAAGGCCGATTGGACGAAGAAGGACGCCGTCATCGCCGACGAGCTCCGCAAGTACGGCCGCACCGGCATCCCGCTCAACGTCATCCTCAAGGCCGGGCAGCCGCCCGCCGTCCTCTCCGAAGCGCTCACCGGGACGGAAGTGATCGCGGCCCTCAAGGCCGTCTCCGCGGGCAAGGCCTATCAGGCCGAGACGACGACGCATGCCTTCGGCTTCTGGCTGCTGCTCGCCTTCGGCGGCGGCGTGCTGCTCAACCTCATGCCGTGCGTCTTCCCGATGATCGGGCTCAAGGTCCTCGGCTTCGCCAAGGAAGCCGGCGCCGCCCGCCGCACGGTCGTCCTCAACGGACTCCTTTATTCCACCGGCGTGGTCGCCAGCTTCCTCGCGCTCGCGCTGCTGATCGTCGGGCTCAAATCGGGCGGCAACTCCGTCGGCTGGGGCTTCCAGATGCAGTCGCCCGGCTTCGTGCTCGGGACCTGCGTGCTCATGATCGTGCTTGGACTTAGCCTCGCCGGCGTCTTCGAGATCGGCGTGGGTCTCGGAGGCGTCTCGGCGGGTGACGGCGACGGCCGCGTCGCGACCTTCCTTTCCGGAGTCCTCGCCACCGTCGTGGCTACGCCCTGCACCGCACCCGGCCTCGGCGCCGCGCTCGGCTTCGCCTTGGACAAGGAACGCTCCACGGGAGAGACGCTGCTCTTCTTCGTCGTGATCGGCCTCGGCATGGCGCTGCCCTACCTGCTGCTCTCCCTCTTCCCCCGACTGGCCGCGATGCTGCCGCGACCGGGCGAATGGATGGAGTCGCTCAAGCAAGGCATGTCCTTCCCTCTCTTTGCCTACGCCCTCTACCTGCTCTGGGTGCTCAACGCGCTGGTGGAAGACGCCGCGTGGGTACGCGACGCCTCCCTTGGCCTCGCGCTCATCGCCACTTCCTGCTGGATCCTCGGCCGCTGGGGCGCGCTGCATCGCACGGATAACGAACGCCTGACGGCTAAGCTGGTGGCGGGAGCGCTCTTCGTCGGCACGCTGGCCTACCTCTTCGCCACGCTGCCGTAAGCCGCGGACACTCGACAACAAAAAGGCCCGCCGGAAGGCGGGCCTTTTGCTTTCAGAATGCGAAGACTCAGAGCGCGGTGACCGGGGCCGGAGCGGCACCCGTGGCGGCCGGAGCAGCGGCCGGACGGACAGCCTGCTTGGCAGCCGGAGCGGCGGAAACCGGACCGGAGTAGTTGACGTCGACAATCACAGCCTTGCGGTCCTTGGCACCGGACTGGCGGCCGGCGGCGTTCTTATCGGCATGCTGAGAACCCAGGGCCATGATCTCGGACTTGGCCTGGTTGGCGCCGAGCTTGACGAGGTACTCGCGGACGGACTGGGCGCGGCGATCGGAAAGACCGAGATTATACTCTTCGGTGCCGAAATGGTCGGTGTAACCGGCGATGATGACGTCGGTAGCCTTCACGCGACCGGCGACGGCGTCGATCTTGCTGCGCTCGGCGGCCGAGACGGTGTACTTGTCGAAGTCGAAGTAGACGGTGGCGAGGATGGCCTCCTGCGGGATATTGCCGGCGAGGATGGCGGCGGCGAGGGCATCACGACGGGCGTTGGCCGAACGGGTATCGATGGAGTCAGGACCACCGTTGCCGCCGGTCGGACGGTCGAGCGGGTTGAAGCCTGAGGGAATGCGAGAGGTGCAACCGACGCTCAGGGCGGCGATGGCGAGAAGGAAGGTGAAACGCTTCATGGTGAGAACGGGGATAAAATAACAGCGGGCGGGTGTCGGCAAGCCTAGTCTCGCTCAGTAGCGCGGGACCTTGGGGTCGACCTTGATCGACCAGGCGGCGATGCCGCCTTTGACGTTGCTGACATGGGCATAGCCCTTGGACCGCAGGAACTGGGTGACCTTCATGCTCCGGCCGCCATGGTGGCACTGGACCAGCACCGGCACGTCCTGCGGAATCTCTGCCAGACGCGTGGGCACGGTGTTCATGGGGATGAGCCGGGAGCCCTCGATCCGGCAGACGGCGTACTCGTCCGTCTCGCGGACATCGATGAGTAATGGCGGATTAGGGCCGGAGAGTAGGCGCTGGGCCTCTTCGAC
>RFRI01000109.1 GCA_009924535.1 Verrucomicrobiota bacterium | reverse complement strand
CTCGTGGCCCTTGAACTCCATGATGTCGATCTCCCCGCTGGCGGCCCAGCCGCCGTACTTCTCCTCGGAAGGCAGCATCCAGAACGCCGGCCAGAGCCCCTTCCCCGCCGGCAGCTGGGCCGACATCTCGAAGCGTCCGTAGAGCCAGTCGGCGCGACGCTTGGTCCGGATCCGGGCGGAGGAATAATCCTTCAGCACGCCGGCGACGTTGAGCTTCTCCTTGCGCGCCTCGATGACGAGATGTCCGTCCTCGACGCGCAGGTTCTGCGGACGGTCGAAGTAATATTGCAGCTCGCCGTTGCCGCCGCCATGGCCGTTCTCCTCGGCCGCCCACTTGGTCCAGTCGAGCTCCTTGCCGTTGAAGTCGTCTCGCCAGACCTCGCGCCATTCGCCGGCGATGATCGCGACCGGAAGCAAAAGCAGGGGTAAAAATTGGCGCATACGGCATCTTCCCCCGCCCGGGGGGACGCGGACAAGGTCATAAAACAGGTTACGGCTTGTTTCAGGCAGGCTTAACGGAGATAAGAACCCTCCCAACCTCATCCCCATGAAACTAGGCACCAAGTCCCTGCACGCCGGCCAGAAGCCCGATCCGACCACCGGTTCGCGCGCTGTCCCGATCTACCAGACCACGAGCTACCAGTTCCGCGACACGGAGCACGCGGCGAACCTCTTCGGCCTGAAGGAGCTCGGCAACATCTACACCCGCATCATGAACCCGACGACGGACGTCCTCGAGCAGCGCCTCGCGGCCCTCGAAGGCGGTTCCGGCGCGCTCGCCCACTCCTCCGGCCAGGCCGCCATCACCGCGGCCATCCTGAACATCGCCGGCGCCGGCGACCACATCGTCTCGGTCTCCCAGCTCTACGGCGGCACCTACAACCTCTTCCACTACACCCTGCCGAAGCTCGGCATCCAGGTGTCCTTCGTCGACGGCGACGATCCCGAGAACTTCCGCAAGGCCGTGAAGTCGAACACCAAGGCCTTCTACGGCGAAGGCCTCGGCAACCCTCGCCTCAACATCTTCCCCTTCGCGGAAGTCGGCAAGATCGCCAAGGAAGTCGGCGTCCCCCTCATCATCGACAACACCGCGCTGTCGCCCTACCTGAACCGCCCGTTCGAGCATGGCGCGAACATCGTCGTGCACTCGGCCACCAAGCACATCGGCGGCCACGGCACCTCCATCGGCGGCATCGTCGTCGACGGCGGCAACTTCAATTGGGGCAACGGCAAGTTCCCCGGCTTCACCGAGCCCGACATGTCCTACCACGGCCTGCCGCACTGGGAAGCCTTCAAGGCCTTCGCCCCGGCCGGCGGCGCCAACATCGCCTTCATCATGAAGATGCGCCTGCAGTTCCTCCGCGACGTCGGCAGCTGCATCTCGCCCTTCAACTCGTTCCTGCTCCTGCAGGGCCTCGAGACCCTGCACCTCCGCATGGAACGCCATTGCGCCAACGCGATGAAGGTCGCCCAGTTCCTGGAAGCGCACCCGAAGGTGAAGTGGACCAACTACCCCGGCCTGAAGTCGTCGAAGTACCACGACCTCGCCAAGAAGTACCTCACCAACGGCTACGGCGCGCTGGTCGGCTTCGGCCTCAAGTCGGGCTTCGAAGGCGGCAGCAAGTTCATCAACGCCCTGCAGCTCCACAGCCACGTCGCCAACATCGGCGACGCCCGCTCGCTGGCGATCCACCCGGCCTCCACGACGCACTCGCAGCTCACCGCCGCCGAGCGCGACAGCGCCGGGGTGACCGACGACTACGTCCGCCTCTCCGTGGGCATCGAGGACATCGAAGACATCATCGCCGACCTCGAGCAGGCGCTGGCCAAGGCCTAAGCCTGTCGCCACCGACCGATCAGGGCGGGCCGCAAGGCCCGCCTTTTTTCATGCCCGGGCCTTCGCGCCGTCGAAATCGTGATACTCGAGGAACTGGCGCGCCCCTTCGTCGCCCATGTAGGCGGCGAGGAGCTTGTGATCCGTCTGGGTGAGGTCCACGACGATCAGACCGTCCAGGCAGCCGCCGAAACCCTCGTCGACATTGAACGCGATGAGACGGCCGTTGAGCTTGAGGTAATGCTTCAGGAGCACCGGCACGGCCTTGGCGTCAGGCTCGAGGTCGCTGACGAGGCTCGACACATGCTCGAGGTCGAACGCGCAGCGCTGGAGCACGTCGAGATCCGCGTCGCGCAGGCTCATCGAACGCGGCGGATTCTTCGCCCGGACCAACGGCAGCAGGTCGTCGGCGGAACGGTTGTTCTTGAGATAGGAAAGGATGAGCTCCTTGGAAGCCTGGCCATACTCGGGATTGATGCTCACCGGACCGAACAGCAGGTGATATTTCGGGAAACGGACGACATAGCGGCCGATGCCACGCCAAAGCAGCGGGAGGCTCGTCGGCTTGCGCTGGTACTCCTGCCGGATGAACGAACGGCCCATCTCGAGCGCGGGATCCATGCGGCGGAAGAAGTCTCCCTTGAACTCGAAAAGGGTCGAGGTGTAGAGGCCGTGCTTGCCCTGGAGCGGCAGGATGCGGTCGGTCGGCCCGAGGCGATAGCCGCCGACGATCGCGGAAGCCTTGTCGTCCCACAGCACGATCTGGTCGTACCAGGCGTCGAAGGCGTCGAGGTCGCAATCCAGGCCCGTGCCTTCGGACACGGAACGGAAGGTCGTCTCGCGCAGGCGGCCGATCTCGCGCAGGGTATGCGGCAGGTCCTTGCCCAGGAAGCGGTACACCTTGAAGTCGCCGCTGGTGAGGAGCAGGTCTTCCTCGGGAAGGCTCTGCAGTTCCGCCCGGAGGAGCAAAGGATTCACCGGCGCGATGATCGGGGCCTGAGGCGCCGAGGGCTTGGTAGCCGCGACTTTCTCGCGCTCGCCGCGGCTGGAAAGCAGTTCGCAGCGCAGACGCAGGAAGCTCGTCGCCTCCTCGTCATCAGGATGGTCCGCCAACTGGGCGGGCGTGACCGGATTGGCCGTGCGCAACCGGATCACCTTGCCCCGATGGTGCAGGAACTCTCGCAGGAGCAGCATCGTCCGCACACGCGAATGAGCCAGCCCGAGGGATTGGAAGAGACCGGAATTACGACCTTCGATCCGCAGCGGCAGCAAGGCGGCCCCCACCTTGCGGGCCATGCGCACGACCTGCGGAGACCAGACCGGATCGGCCACGCGCCGGGATTTGAGACTCAGGCTGGAGACCTCGCCCGAAGGGAACGTCAGGATGCAGCCGCCGGCGCGCAGGTGCGCCAAGATGCGCCGCGTGCCGGCGACGTTGCCGGGATCGGCGGAGTTGGGGTTGAACACTGGTCGCTCCAGGTATTGCACAGCCCGGCCTGTTCCATCGCGGAAGTGAAGAAATCGGGACGACCCGCCGCGTGGATACGCGCGAGGAAAGCGTCGAAGGCGCGCACCTTGAAGAAACGGTCCAAGACGGGCTCGGCCCAGGACAGCGGACCGAGGTTGGCCTTCAGTTCGTCGGTATTGCTGGGGGCAGGCTGCGGTGACATCTGTGGCGATGATGCCACGGATGTGCGAACAGACGGGGGCGGAACCGTGACAATGTGGTGTCAGCCTGCGGCGAACCCGAAGAATTCGCGCGCATTGCGGGTCGCGACCTCGGCCACCTCGTCGGCCGGCAGACCCAGGAGCTCCGCGGCCTTGGCGCAGATCTCCGGCAGATAGGCGGGCGTATTTTCCTTACCCCGGACGGACTGCGGGGCGAGGTAAGGCGCATCCGTCTCGAGCATCAGGCGGGCCAACCCCTGCGCCTTGAGCGCCTGACGGATCTCCTCCGACTTGGCGTAAGTGATGATGCCCGTGAAGGAGGCGCGGCCGCCGCGCTGATTGACCTGACGGACTTGGTCCGGCCCTTCGACGAAGCAATGGAAGACGACCTTGCGCCAGTCGACGCCGCTGGCGTCGATCAGACGCACGCAGTCGTCGAAGGCATGGCGGGAATGGATGACCACCGGGCAACCGAACTGATAGGCCAGCATCAGCTGACGACGGAAAGCTTCCTGCTGCCAGCCCTTGATGCGCTCGGCTTCGGCGACGTCGGCCGGGAGCCGGAAATAATCCAAGCCGATCTCCCCGAGGGCCGCCGGGTGCGTAGGATCGGCGAAATAGGGCGAGATGGCGGCGACCGTCTCCTCCCAGCCCTCTTCGACGTGGCAAGGATGCAGGCCGACGGTGTGACGGAAGAAATCCGGCTGCCGGGCCGCGAGGTCACGATAGTCGGACCAATCCTTGAGGTCGGTCCCGATGGCGACGGCGCCCTCGACGCCGGCGGCGCGGCATTCCGCCACCCACGCGGCGAGCCGACCGGCCTTGAGGGCGTATTCCGGGTGACAATGGGAGTCCAGCAGGCGCACGGGGTGATTAGGCTCCCCCGAGACGAAAGGGCAAGACCACAGCCCTGCCTTGAAAAAGCCTCCCTGCCCTGCACGGTGGCCGCATGCACCACTGGCTGATGAAGTCCGAACCCGACGAGTTCTCCTTCCAGGAACTCGAACGCAAAGGCAAGGAGCCGTGGACGGGCGTGCGCAATTACCAGGCCCGGAACTTCATGCGCTCGGCCAAGGTCGGCGACCTCGTGCTGTTCTACCATTCCAACTGCGACGAGCCCGGCATCGTCGGCGTGGCCAAGGTCTCCCGCGAAGCCTTCGACGACCCCACGCAGTTCGAGCCGAAGTCCGATTACTACGACGCGAAGTCGACCAAGGATAACCCGCGGTGGAGCTGCATCGAAGTCTCCTTCCACCAAGGCTTCAAGCGTCTCGTCAGCCTGCCGGACCTCCGCGACTGCGCGGCACTCAAGGACATGCTCATCCTGCGTCCGGGCAACCGTCTCTCCGTGACGCCCGTGTCCGCCGCCGAATTCAAGGCGATCGCCGGACTGGGCGGACTCAGGAAGTAGCCTCTTCGACCGGGAGCCACATCGCCAGGATCGCGGCCGGCAGGAACAGGAACGAGGCGTAGAGCAGCACCGAGCTGAAATCGCCGACCTTGGCGAAGAGGCCGAAGAAGACCGTCCCCGCGGCGGCGAAGACGCGCCCGATGTTATAGCTGAAGCCGGCGCCCGTGGTGCGGAGCAAGGTGGGGAACAGCGGCGGCAGGGCCATCGTGAAGAGGCCGAAGACGCCCTGGCAGAAGCCGATGCCGGCATAGAGGACATAGGTCTCGGACAGGCTCCAAGGATAGGCGAAGGTCACCGCCATGAGCACGAAATACACCGCGAAGAAAGCCGCCAAGGCGCGACGATAACCGAAACGCTGGGCGGCCCAGCCGGAAGCGAAGTTGCCGACCACCGAGGCCGAGATGACCCAGAAGAGCGCGGTCGAGACGACCTTGGCCTTCAGTTCGGGCGAACCGTCCAGCACCGCGGGATGGCTGCGGATGAACGCCTGCTGCCAGAACATGAAGCACCAATGTCCGGTCAGCGAGATGGCGCAGAGCAATGAGGCGATGAACGTCGTCCGGCAGATGTCGTGGCCGAACAGCCCCATCATCGAAGGCGCCTCCTGCTTTCCCTTCTCGGCCGACCATTCGGCGGTCTCGGGGACTTCCTTGCGGATCCACAGCGTCACGAACGCCGGC
>RFRI01000108.1 GCA_009924535.1 Verrucomicrobiota bacterium | reverse complement strand
CCCGGGCCCGCTTTCTACGGGCGGCCTCCCCGGCGGCCTCCCGCCCAACTCCGCCCTGGCCGCCTTCATCGGCAAGCCGCCCGAAGGTCCCGGCGCTTCCAGCCGCGAGTGAACCGCTTCCGCCCAGTCTGTCTGCTGCTCGCGCTACTGACAGGCTGCGTCGCGACCACGCCGCCTCCGCCCGCAGAGCCGAGTCCGTTCGTGCTCCCGGGTGGTTCGCCACGCAACGTGCGCATCGGCTTCGTCCAAGGCTACCCCCTCAGCAGCCTCTCGGTGCCGGTGCTGCTCCTGCCCGGCACGCTGGTGCAAGACAAGATGGTCGTGGTCTCCCGCGACCCTCGCCTCAACCCCACGGCGGTCCTCGAAATCACCGGCGTGCGTGGCCATATCGCCATCGCCCGCATCGTCCGCGGACAGCCTCAGCCCAAGGACGAAGTCGTCCTGCCGTCGACGGACCTCAGCGAACGTTCCCAGGAACTGCCGCCCTGAGTTCCGGCTCTTGACCTCGGCGGGGCGGATGCCCACGGTGCACCTTCCATGGCAAAGACCCAGGCAGGCATCGTCGGACTTCCCAACGTGGGCAAGTCGACCCTCTTCAACGCCCTCACGCGCTCGCGCAAGGCCGAGGCGGCCAACTACCCTTTCTGCACGATCGAGCCCAATGTCGGCGTGGTCCTCGTGCCCGACGACCGCATGCTGAAACTCCAGCAGATCGCCGGCACCAAGGTCGTCATCCCCGCCACGATCGACATCGTCGACATCGCGGGCCTCGTCGCCGGCGCCTCCAAAGGCGAGGGCAAGGGCAATGACTTCCTCTCCAACATCCGCGAGTGCGACGCGATCATCCACGTCGTCCGTTGCTTCGACAACGACGACATCGTCCACAGCATGGGCAAGGTCGACCCCATCCGGGACATCGAGGTCATCGAGACCGAGCTCATCCTCGCCGATATCCAGTCCGCCGAACAGCAGCTCGACCGCAACCAGAAGAAGGTCCGCAGCCAGGACAAGGACGCCATCGCCAACGTCGAACTGCTCGCCCGTCTGGTGAAGCACCTCAACGAGAACCAGCCGGCCTCGTCGCTCGACGTCTCCGACGACGAGCGCTCCCGCCTCAAGGCCTACAACCTGCTCTCCTCCAAGAAGGTCCTCTTCGCCTGCAACGTGGCCGAGGCCGACCTCGCCGACCCGTCCAAGAACAAGCACGTCGCCGCCGTCGCCGAACTCATCGGCAAGCGTCACGGCTGCGAGCACGTCGTGATCTGCGCGCAGGTCGAAGCCGAGCTCTGCGACCTCTCGCCGGCCGAAGCCACGGAATTCCTGCAGTCGCTCGGCGTCACCGACTCCGGCGTCTCCTCGCTCATCCGCGGAGCCTATCACCTCCTCGGACTGGCCACCTATTTCACCGCCGGCGAAAAGGAAGTGCGCGCCTGGACCTTCCGCAGCGGCATGACCGCCCCGCAGTGCGCCGCGGTCATCCATACCGACTTCGAGAAAGGTTTCGTGAAGGCCGAAATCGTCTCGTACGAAGACCTCGTGAAGAATGGTTCGGTCGCCGCCGCCCGCGACGCCGGCCGCTACCGCCTCGAAGGCAAGTCGTACCTCTTCAAGGACGGCGACGTGGCCCTCTTCCGCTTCACGGACTGAGGATACGGGCCTTGGCCCGACACTCTCCCCACGAAAAGGACGCCAAAAGCGTCCTTTCTTTTTGCCATGGCCGATTAGCCCGCAACCATAGGCCCTGGACCTTGTCCAACCCCCATGCCCCGCCGTCTCCTCGCCCTAGCCATCCTCCTGACAGCGACCCTCGCCACCGCCGCTGAATCCCGACCGAACATTGTTTTGGTCATAGGTGAAGACATGGGGCCGGATACAGGCGCCTATGGCTGCAAAGACGCCATCACCCCGAACATGGACCGCCTCGCCAAGGAAGGCGCCCTGTTCACCCGCAGCTTCACCCACACCGGCGTCTGCGCCCCTTCGCGCAGCGGCATGATCACCGGCCAATATCCGCTCAAGTACGGAGCGCAGAACATGCGTTCGATCGTCATCAACCCTCCGCACCCGTTCACCGAGAAGCTCCGCGCCGCCGGTTACCACGTGATGTGGCCCGGGAAGACCGACTTCCAAGGCGTCTCCGAAAAACAACTCGCCGACGACAAGAAGCTGTGGGTCAATTACTCCAAGCAGCCCCTCGGCGAGCTGACGCCGAAGCCGAAGGAACCCTTCTTCGCTTACATCAACGACACCGTCAGCCACGAGAGCCAGGTCCGCGCCACCGATGCGGAGCACGCCCGTAATACCGCCGCCCTCAAGCCCTCCGATCGCCGCGACCCGGCGAAGGTCGAGCTGCCGCCCTTCTATCCCGACACTCCGGTCGTCCGTCGCGAAGTCGCCCACTACCATGAGCTCGTCACGGCCGTCGACTACACCCTCGGCCGCGTGCTCGACTGGCTCAAGGCCCACGACCTCGAGAAGAACACGATCGTCATCCTCACCGGCGACCACGGCCGCGGCATGCCGCGCTACAAGCGCTCCCCGAAGGACACCGGCACCCGCGTCCCCCTCATCGTCCGCTGGCCCGGCCAGATCGCCCCGGGCACCGTCCGCGAAGACTTCGCCAGCTGGATCGATTTCGCGCCGACGGCCCTGACCCTCGCCGGCGTCCCCGTCCCCGCCGAGTTCGACGGCCACTGCTTCCTCCCGACCGCCGCCAACCCGCCGAAATACGTCTACTCCTTCCGCGACTTCATGGACGAGAGCTTCGACAAGGTCCGCTCCGTCCGCGACGCCCGCTACCGCTACGTCCGCAACCTCGCCCCCGGCGTCGACGAAGCCGGCAAGAACGCCTACCAGGAAGTCGGCCAGACGATGCACGAACTCCGCCGCGTGCAGGCTGAAGGCAAGCTGACGCCGGTCCAGGCCCTTTACTTCAATCCCAACCGCGCCCCGGAAGAACTCTACGACACCCAGAGCGATCCGTGGGAAGTGAAGAACATCGCCGGCGACCCGGCCAACGCCGCCAAGCTCGCCGAACTCCGCGCCGAATGCGACGCCTGGCTCGCCCGCTGCGGCCCCATCGCCGACCTGCACGCGGACGAACTCGTCAAGCGCGGCATCATCCAGCCGCGCGACGAGAAATACGCCGAGCGTCTCAAGACCGGCACGACGGACGGCGACGCCGCCGTGGCCGCGAAGAAAAAAGGCAAGAAAGCCGCCAATAAATAATTTCCTCACCTCCATGCGTCCTCTCTTCCTCCTCTCCGCCTCGCTGCTCGCCTTCGGCTGCAAACCTGCCCCGCAGGTCGCCCGTTACGAAGTGAAATCCGAAGCCGCGCCTGCTGCCGCCGCCGCTCCCGTGGCGCCAGCGCCCGTCGCCGCTCCGGTCGCGAGCGCGCCGATGGTCGCCCCGGCCTCGATGAAGGCCGAAGCCGCCGCCTTCGACGCCCCGAAGTGGGCCAAGCTTCCGGCCGGCTGGTCCGTCGGACCGGAGAACTCGATGCGTAAGGCGACCTGGATCGTCGCCGGACCGCAAGGCACCTCGGCCGAGATCGCCGCCTCCGCCAAGGCCGGCAAGGTCGGTGGCATCGAGAGCCAGCGCTTCGTGATGACTTCTACGGACGGCAAGACCTCGCTCGACGCGTTCATGACGCCCAAGGACGGAGCTACCTGGTTCTTCAAGATGAAAGGGGATGCCGCCGCCGTCGAAACGAACGCCGCCGCCTTCGCCGCGTTCCTCTCCGAATCCAAGCTCCCGTGAACACCGAAGAACATCAAAAGAAGGCCGACAGCGGCAACCTTGTGATCGACACGCTGGCGTCCCTCAAGCTGACGGTCCTCCTGTTGGTGCTGTCGATGATCCTCGTGCTCCTCGGCACCTTGGAGCAGGTGCACTGGGGCGTCTGGCATGTCCAGAAGGTCTACTTTAGTTCCTGGCTCTGTTTCTACCCGATGGACCCCACCGCGGCATTCCGCATCCCGCTCCCGGCCGGATTCACCATCGGCGCCCTGCTCATCCTCAACCTGTCTTTCGCCCACGTCCGTCACTTCAAGGCGACCGCCGCCAAGGTCGGCAATCTCATGATCCATGCCGGCCTCCTGATCCTGCTGGGCGGCGGCTTCGTCACCGCGATCTACCAGGAGGAGTCCGCGATGATCATCCCCGAGGGAGAGAAGCGCAATTACTCCGAGGCCTTCCGCGAATTCGAGATCGCCCTTGTCCAGAAGTCTGCCGCGACCGAGTCCGTCGTCGCCATCCCGGATTCGATCCTGCGCGACATCGCCGACAAGAAGGCTCCTTCGTCGATCGAGCTTCCGGGTACGCCTTACACGCTGGTCGTGCAGACTTACCACCCGAACGCGATGCTCCGCGCGAAGTCGCAGATGCCCGACGGCCTCGCCCTCAAGGCCACCCAAGGTATCGGCGCCCGCACCGAACTGGCTTATAAACCTCTCCCGGAAAGCTACGACGACAATAAGCCCAACGCCCCCACGGCCATCGTGGAGCTGAAGACGAAGGACAAGTCGCTCGGCACCTGGGCCCTCAACCTGAACCTCACCGAATCGTTCGACGCGCAGACCTTCGAAGACGCAGGCATGACCTACGAGCTCTCCCTCCGTCGCACCCGTTACTACGTGCCCTTCACGGTGCAGCTGGATAAGTTCACCCACGAGAAGTATCCCGGAACCGAGACCCCCCGCCGTTTCGCCAGTGACGTGAAGATCACGGAAGGCGCGAGCTCGTTCGACTATAACATCTCGATGAACCAGCCGCTCCGCCATGCCGGCCTGACCTTCTTCCAGTCGAGCTTCGGCAACACCAAGGAAGGAAAGAACCTCAGCGTGCTCCAAGTCGTCCGCAATCCGGGCTGGTTGCTCCCTTACATCTCCGTCTCGATCATGTCCCTCGGACTCGTCTGGCACTTCGGCTTCTCACTGCTGCGCTTCCTCCGCGGCCGCGCCGCCAAAGCCGCCGCCATGCTGACCCTCGGCTTCCTGACCGCCACGGCCGAGGCGGCCGACGCCGGATGGAACACCCGCGCATTCGGCGAGATCCCCGTGCAGAGCGGCGGACGCGTCATCCCGATCGAGACCCTCGCCACGGGCTCGCTGCTCCAGATGCGCTCGCGCACCTCGATCAGCCTCACGAAGCTTGAGCGCGTCGCCTTCGGCGCGCGCCCGTCGACCTGGACCAAGGAACAGCGCGAAGAGATCGCCAAGGAGATCCCGGCGCTCACCGCCGAACTCCAGGCGATGCTCGAGAAACGCCCGGTCCGCCTGACCGGCGGCGCCATCGGCTCCGTCGACTGGCTCATCGAAGTCTCCTTCCGCGCGCCGATCGCCCGCCATCTGCCTACCTTCCGCGTCGAGCACCCCAACGTGCTCAAGCGCGTCGGCGGCAACCCCGAGAAGAGCCTTTATGTCAGCTGGGACGGCATCCTGAAGAACAGCGCCGAACTCAGCAAGGCGGCCGAAAAGGCCCGCGGCCACGCCCAAGCCGACCGCGACTCCGAGGACCGGGCCCTGCTCCAGCTGGAGAGCGCCGCCCGCCAGTACGCGACGCTGAGCATGACCTTCATCCCGGGCGACCTGCCGGCGGATGTCACCGCC
>RFRI01000107.1 GCA_009924535.1 Verrucomicrobiota bacterium | reverse complement strand
GGGGTCCAGAGCTTCTTGATGACGGGGCAGATCGTGGTGCCGGTGACGAGCGCGAGGGCGAGGCAGATTCCGCCGGCTTTGAGCAGCCATTTGAGCTTCTCGCCGGGGGTCTTCTCGCTCCGCAGGTTCTCGCCCGCCATGAGCCCGAGGATCATGGTGATGAGCGAGGGCACGAAGTTCAGGGTCTGGTAGCCGCCTTTGTCGAAGACGAAGGGTTTCTCGCACGGGAAGAGGTTCAGGAACCACTGGTCGAAGGACGCCGCGAAGTTGGCGTTCATGTTCCAATGCGCCCAGAAGCCGCCGAGGACCTGGTCGGGACTGGTGATGCCGAGGGCTTTGTAATCCGTGGCGGGCCCGGCGATCGGGGTGAGCGCGAAGGCGGTCCAGGTGGCGACGGCGATGAGGCCGATGACGCCGAGCTGGACCTTCCAGCCGCGTCCGACGAGCAGGGTGAGGAAGACGTAGCCGAGGCCGATCTGGGCGAGGACGTTATGGAAGCCGAACACGGGCTGCTTGTTGGTGCTGCCGGTGGTCAGGAAGACGCCGAGGGCGACGAGCACGAAAGCCCGCCAGACGGTGTGCAGGAAGAGTTTCTTCTGGTCCTGGCCTTCGGCGTTGCGACGCGATGACGAGAACGCGAGCGCCATGCCGACCATGAACATGAACGAGGGCTGGATCATGTCCCACGCCCCGCCGCCGATCCACGTGGCATGCGAGGTGTTATAGCGGAGGAGTTCCCAGAACCCGGAATCGGGATGGGCCTTCGCGATCTGCGCGATGCCGAAGCCGGACGAGGCCATGAACAACATCGTCAGGCCACGGAACGCATCAAGGGATACCAGGCGTTCGGGTAGGGTCGCGGAGCCAGAGGGGGTGCTCATCCGCCGAGAATCGGCGGAAGGGGACACGTTGGCAAGTGGGCACGTGGGCACGGGGGATGTTAGCGGTTGGCGGCAAGCGGGTGGCGGTTGGGAGCGCAAAAGTCAGGGGAGACCGGAATGCTTGCTGGGCATTGGGTAGGGTCGGGACCGCGTCACGACATAGGGTGTGACTGGGTAGGGTTGAGCGCCTCGCTCAACCGCGGCTGACCAAGGGTGGTCAGCCCTACCCAAGGCAACTAGGGCAGCACGCGTTGCTGCCCCTACCTCGAGACAGGCTGCCCCCGATTGTATTTCCCCCATCCGCTAACCGCCAACCGCTAACCGCCAACCGCTAGCCGCTTAAACCACTTTCATCACGGCCTCATTCCCTTGAGCGCCTTCAGCGCCCGGTCGCGGCCTTCGGTGAGGCCGATGAGCGGGGCGGGGTAGTCCTTGCCGAGCTTGATGTCGGCTTCGGCGAGGACGTGCATCGGCGCTTCCCACGGCTGGTGGATCCACTCGGCGGGGAGCTTGGCGAGCTCGGGTACCCAGCGGCGCACGTAGTCACCATCGGGGTCGAACTTCTCGCCCTGAAGGACGGGATTGAAGACGCGGAAATACGGAGCGGCATCGGCGCCACAACCGCCGGCCCACTGCCAGCCCATGGTGTTCGCGCCGAGGTCGGCGTCGACGAGGGTGTCCCAATACCACTTGGCGCCTTCGTTCCAGGGCTGCAGGAGATGCTTCACGAGCACGGAGGCGGCGATCATGCGCACGCGGTTGTGCTGCCAGCCGGTCTGCCAGAGCTGACGCATGCCCGCATCGACGATCGGGTAGCCGGTGCGGCCGACCTGCCATGCGCGCAGGAGCTTCTTGTCCGGCTGCCACGGGAACTTTTCAAACTCCTTGCGAAGCGGACGGTCCGGGGTCTGGGGGAAGTGATGGATGAGGTGCTGGGCGAATTCGCGCCAGCCGATCTCCGCCACGTATTTATCTCCGCCCAGGACGCCGAGGTGACCGGCGGCGCGCACGGCGTCGACGATCTCGAGCGGCGAGATCTGGCCGAAGTGCAGGTAGGGCGACAGGCGCGAGGTGCCGTCGTTCTTAGGGATATCGCGCTCGGTGGGATAATCCTTCACCGGCGCGGCCACGAAATCTTTCAGGCGCTTCTCGGCGCCGGAGATCAGGCCGATCGAACCGGCTTCCATGAAGGCCAGTTCGCGGAGATCCGACGTGAGCGGAGATTCCTTGGAGAAGGCGGCGGCGCCGGCGGCGAAGGCCGGCTGGTACTGGACGGGGTCGCCGCGGGAGCTACGGATGGAGACCGAGCTGGCGGAGTCGCCCATGACGGCGTCGAGATCCACGTTGACGCCCCAGGCGCGGAGCAGGGCGGGGTCGCTCGCGGCCGTGAGGGCCATCGGCGCCATCATGAACGGCATGTTGCCCTGGGAGAACTTCTGCATGCGCGAGAGCGGATCGACGGCGGCGAAGACCGGGCCGCCCTTGAGGAGGAATTGGTCGATCGCGTAGGCGAGTTGCTCGTCGATGTGGTGCGCGTGGACGAGCGCGACGACGGCGACATCCTTCGGCAGTTCGCTCGCGGTGGTATTGAGCGTGATGACTTCGTACGTCTGGCCGAGTTCAGCCAGGAGGAAGTCGGCCGGCCCGGGCTGCTGTTCGCCGCCCTGCGGGACCTGGTTGGTGATCGGCAGCGAGCTGATGAAGGCGAGCTTCGGGCGATCGAGGCGCGAGGCCGAGGCGATGAGCTTCGACAGGTCGAACTCCAGGAAGCGTTCGCGCGACGGGTCGAGCATCGGCATGGCCTTCACCGTGTCGGCCTGCTGGGCGGTCAGGCCGAGGTAGGCGCTGCCTTGGGCGGCGCGCATCGGGGCGATGCCGTGGCGCTGGGCGCGCTGTTCCTCCTTGGTGTCGGGGCGCGGGTCGGTGACGACCAGCTTCACCTTCCCGCCGGAGGCCGCGACGTATTCGCGGAGGAGCGTCTCGACGCGGCGAGAGTAGCTTTCGAGGTAAGGGCGCAGCTTCACGTCGGAGCGGCTGACGAAGTATTCGAGCGTCACCGGGTCATCGAGCTTGGCGACGATGCGCTTCGAGCCCGGCGAGAGCGTGAAGGTGCGATCGGCGGTGAGGTCGACGCGCGCGGGGGCGGCGCCGGAGATCAGGTTGACGAAGAACGCGGCCGCGAGGACGGCGAAGGCGGCGAGCAGGGCTTGGGAGCGGTTCATGGCGTGGGTTTCCGGTCAGCGGCGTTCGACGATGATGGTGCTCAGCCCGAGGCCGGCGAAGGCGACGGAGAGGAAGTAGGCGATGGGGCGCACGTCGACGAGGCCGAGCGTGAACGGTTCGAGGTTGCGCCACAGGCCGAGGCGGCGGACTTCGTCGACGCCGGCGGAACCGAGCAGGCCCGCGAGGAGTTCGTCGAAGACGCCGTAGCCGACGAGCACGAGGATGAAGCAGGCGAGGAAGCCCGTCACGAAGGCGATGACCTGGCTGCGCGTGAGCGCGGAGGCGATGGCGGCGATGCCGAGGCAGGCGCCGGCGCAGAGGAGCGAGCCCGCGTAGCCGGCGATGATCACGCCCCAGTCGGGGTCGCCGAGCCAGCCGACCGTGAGGGCGACGGGGACCGTCATCAGCAGCGCGCAGGCGAGGAAGAGCCACGCGGCGAGGAACTTGCCGAGCGCGGCCTGCCAGACCGTGATCGGCCAGGTCAGGAGCAGCTCGATGGTGCCTTGGCGGCGTTCTTCGGCCCAGAGGCGGGCGCCGGCGGCGGGAGCGAGGAACGCCCAGAGCCACGGGTGGTAGAGGAAGAACCGGTCGAGGCTGGCGATGCCGGACTCGTAGAGGCCGCCGACGAAGAACGCCAGGGATACCGCGAAGGCGTTGAACACGGCGAGGAAGACGTACGCGAGCGGCGTGCGGAAGTAGCCGGCGAACTCGCGGCGGACCATCGCCGTGAAAGGCTTGAGTCCGGGAGAGGAGATTTTTTCGGAAGAGGACATGGCGAGGGAATCAGGCGGTGAGCTGGCGGAAGACGGCGTTGAGGTCGGAGCCGCGGGCGAGGAACTTCTCGCGCGACTCGTCGCAGCGGACTTCGCCCTTCGCGATCACGATGACGCGGGTGCAGAGTTCGCCGACTTCCTCGAGGATGTGGGTCGAGACGATGACGGCCTTGCGGGCGGCCATCTCCTTCAGGATGCGGCGCACCTCGAACTTCTGGTTCGGGTCGAGGCCGTCGGTCGGTTCGTCGAGGATCAGCACCTCGGGGTCGTGGATGACCGCCTGGGCGAAACCCACGCGCATACGGTAGCCCTTGGAGAGCGTATCGATCGTCTGGGCGGCCACTTCGTTGAGGCGGCAGAGTTCGAGCGTCTGGCGGACGCTTCCGGCCGGGTCGGCGAGGCCGCGGAGGTCGGCGGCGAAGCGGAGGAACTCGCGCACGGTCATCTCGCCGTAGGCGGGCGCGCCTTCGGGCGAGTAGCCCAGGTGCTGCTTGGCCTGGACGGCCTGGTCGGCGACGTCGAAGCCCGCGATGACCGCGGCGCCTTCGTCGGCGCGGAGGTGGCCGGTGAGCATCTTCATCGTGGTGGATTTCCCGGCGCCGTTAGGCCCGAGGAATCCCACGACCTCGCCGCGGTCGACGACGAAGGAGACGTCGCGCACGGCGCGGATGGCGCCGTAGGACTTGGATAGGTTCTTGGCTTCGATGAGGGGCATGGCGAAAGGTCAGCGGTTCTGCGGGGTGCCCATGACCGCGAGGCGGATGTCCGCCTTCTGGAAGCGCTCCGCGATGCGGATGATCAGCTGCTGGTTGAACTCCAGCTGCTTCACCGGGGCGGCGGGGTGATACCAATACATCAGGCGGATGTTGACGGCCCAGTCGGCGAACTCCGTCACGTGCACCAGGGGAGGGTGGCCAGGATGGGAGCCTTCGTGGTCCACGAGCAGTTCGCGGACGATCGCGACCGCCTCGCGGACCTTCTCGGCCGGCGTGTTGGCCTCGAGGTGCACGAGGTCCTGCGCGCGGATGAAGTCGCGGCGGGTGATGTTGACGATCGAGCGGGTGGCGAGGTCGCTGTTCGGGATGACGAGCTTCTGGCCGTCGAGCATCATGATCGTCGTGGAGCGCAGGCCGAGGGACTCCACCTTGCCCTCATGCGTGCCGATATTGATGAGGTCGCCGAGCGTGAAGGGCTGGTCGATGATGAGCATCACCGCGCCGAAGACGTTCTTGATCGTGTCCTGCGAAGCGAAGGCCAGGCCGACGACGGCGCCGGCCAGCAGGCCGAGGATCGCGTCCGAGGATTTCGGGTCGATGATGGAGATGGCCTTGAAGGCGCCGACGAGCACGACCGCGATGCGGATCACCGTGGAGAACATCGGGACGAGGATGTCATCGAGCTTGTTCTCGGTCTGATCGGCGACCTTCTGGGCCCAGGCGATCGGGATCGCGACGAGGTAGAACACCGAGGCGGTGTGCGCCAAGGAGCAGAGGAAGACCCCGCTCGTGACGGCGAAGTTCAGCCAGCCGACGAAGGCGAGGGCTTCCTTGAAGTCCTTGATGAGGAAGAGGAGGGTGTAGGCCGGCAGGATGAAGGGGAGGGACTTGCCGATGGCGGCCACGGCGGCTTCGGCGATCGGGCTGTCGCCGAACTTCGTCGAGATCCAGCGCATGAGCTTGCTGGCGACCCAGCCGACAAGGTAGGCGACCGCGACGAAGCCGATGGCGTGGATGATGATCTTGCTCCAGTCCTCGGGCGCCTTGGCCACGACCTTATGGAGGTCGCCGATGATGAAGT
>RFRI01000106.1 GCA_009924535.1 Verrucomicrobiota bacterium | reverse complement strand
GACCTCGGCGAAGCGAGATGCGGATACGTCCGGTACGCACGGGTACCGTCGGGGGACGGATGGCGGACACCATGAAGCCGGCGGCGCGCAGCGCGGTGGCGTATTTCAGGGTCACATCGGAATCGCCCAAGATGAGCGGGATGATCGGCGAATCACCCGAGGGTACGGCGAAGCCGGCTTCGACGAGGCCGTCGCGCCAAGCGTGCGAGAGCGCCTGGAGTTCAGCACGTTCGCCCGGCATGGATTTGACGCGCTCGACAGCGGCGAGGGCGGCGGCAGCGCAGGAAGGCGCGAGGTAGGTCGAGTAGACGAACTCGCCGGCGAAATTGATCAAGGAGTCGCGGACTTCAGGGGCGTGTGAGAGGACATAGGCGCCCTGCGAGCCGAGGCCCTTACCGAGCGTACCGACCACGATATCCGCGGCGGCGAAGGCGCCCTGCGCTTCCTGCAGGCCGGAGCCGGTGGCGCCGTACCAGCCCGTGGCGTGGGCTTCATCGAGCACCCAGCAGAAACCGAAACGCTTGCGCAACGAAGCCAGGCGCTTCAGGTCAGGGCTATCCCCATCCATCGAGTAGACGCTCTCCGTCACGACGAAGATCACGCCATCCAAGGCCGGCTCCTCGTGGAGCATCAGCTCGAGCGCATCGAGGTCATTATGGGCGAAGCGACGCAGACGCGCACCCGAGGCCATGATGCCGTCGAGCATGCTGGCATGGACGAGTCGGTCGGCGAGGATGAGGTCGCCCTTCTTCGGTAGGCCGCCGAGGACGGCGGAGTTGGCCGAGAAGCCAGTGTTCATCACCAGGCCATGCTCATAGCCCTGCCAAGCGGCGAGGGTGTGCTCGAGCTTTTGGTGGATCTCGGTATAACCCGTGACGAGCGGAGAGGCCGACGAAGACGCACCCCATTCGTGGAGCGCGGCCACGCCGGCGGCGACGACCGCGGGGTCACTGGACAGGCCGAGGTAATCGTTATCGGCTAGGTTGACGCGGGTATCGGACGAAGCACGGGCGGACAGCTTACGGCGCAGCGACGATCCCTCGCGCTGGGCGAGGGACTGGCGCAGGCGCTGCAGCAGGGCGGCGTTCACCGCGGAAGGAAATGGAAGCGGGCGGACTTTTCGCCTTTGCCCGATTCGCCGAGCAACGGAATCCAAGACTCGGCCAGGCCGGCGCGGTTGGCGGCCGCGACTTCCTTGGAAGGTTTCTTGATCGCGTTGAGCCAGACTCCGATGGGGCCGTCGTAACGGCGACGCAGGTAGGCGATCGAGAGACGCGCCTGATTGATGGCTCCGAGACGATCTTCGACGACCACGATGGCGACCGTCGGCTTGATGGCGGCAGCGAAGTCGGCCCAGTCCTTGCCCTTGGGGTCGATCGGCACGGCCACGCCGCCGGCGCCTTCGACGACGCGGCAGGGCGCGTGCGGGACGGCCTTGTAGAGCTTGAGCAGCAGCGCGAGGTCGAGCGGCTTGCGGGCCTTCTTCGCCGCGGCGAGCGGGGCGATCGGGGCCGGGAGCGTCAGCAGCGTGTGCGCTTCAGCCCACTTGCCCGCGGCCTTCTTGGCGTCGGCCGGACGACCGGCACCCACGCCCGACTCCACCGGCTTGATGACCTGGGTGAAACCGTCGCGGGAGAGGCGACGCGCGAGCAGGCCGGCGACGTGGGTCTTGCCCACGCCGGTGTCGCTGCCAGTGACGAAGATGAGGGCCATGTTATTTGCAGCCGCAACCGCCGTTGCCGCAGGATTCTTCGGCCGCGTTGGCCGCGGCGAACTCCGCGACGTTAGGCCATTCGGCCGGCTTGGCATCAGCCGGGGCGAGGTCGCCGCGATGGATGCGACGGGCTTCGTCCGGGTGCATCGGGTGCAGGCCGAGACGCTTCATCAGATTCATGTCCTCTTCGATATCCGGGTTACCCGTCGTGAGGAGTTTCTCGCCGAGGAAGATCGAGTTGGCGCCGGCGAGGTAGCAGAGGGCCTGCGTCTCGTCGTTCATGTTGGCGCGACCGGCGGAGAGGCGGACCATCGCCTTCGGCATCAGGATGCGGGCGACGGCGATCGTGCGGACGAACTCGATCGTATCGACGAACTTACGGCCCGCGAGGGGCGTGCCTTCGACGGCGACGAGCGCGTTGATCGGCACGGAGTCCGGCTGAGGGTCGAGCTGCGCGAGCTCGACGAGCATCTTCAGGCGGTCGTCGACCGTCTCGCCCATGCCGATGATGCCGCCGGAGCAGACCTCGAGGCCGGCCTTGCGGACGTTCGAGAGCGTCTGGAGACGGTCGTCGTAGGTGCGGGTCGTGATGATCTTCGAGTAGTGCTCGCGGGAGGTGTCGAGGTTGTGGTTATACACGTCGCAACCGGCCTGCTTGAGGCGGGATGCCTGCGCTTCGCTGACCATGCCGAGCGTGCAGCAGACTTCGAGGCCGAGCTCCTTCACGCCGGAGACCGTGTTCAGGACGCTGTCGAACTGCTTGCCGTCGTTCACGCGGCGCCAGGCGGCGCCCATGCAGAAGCGCGTGGCGCCGCCGGCCTTAGCCTTGCGGGCGTCGGCGAGGATCGCCTGCGTCTCCATGAGGGCTTCGCTTTCAAGGCCGGTCTGGTTGTGGATCGACTGCGGGCAGTAAGCGCAGTCTTCGGGGCAGGCGCCGGTCTTGATCGACTTCAGCGTGCAGAGCTGCACGCCGGCCGGATCCTGGTTGGCCTGGTGGACTTGCTGAGCCTTGAAGATCAGCGTGTTGAGCGGCAGGTCGTAGAGCGCTCGGGCTTCGGTGAGGTTGGGCATTGGTTTAGAGTATGGAGTTTAGAGTATCGAGTATCGGAGGAAGGTAGGGGCAGCACCGCGTGCTGCCCTAGTCTGCTTTGAGATTCGGCAGGACGTCGTCCATGGCGAGGCGGACGGCGCGGACGAGGTGCTTCACTTCGTCGGCCTGGATGGAGATCGGCGGGACGAACAGGATCGAGTCGCCGAGCGGACGGATGATAAGGCCATGACGGCGCGCGGCCAGGGCGACGCGATAACCCGCACGGGTATCAGTCGGCCAACGCTCCACGGCGGCCGGCTTAAATTCGACGGACCCCGTGAGGCCGAGCTGACGGAACGTCTTTACGTGCGTGTGGCCGGCGAAGGCGGCTTCCATCTCGCGACCCAGCAGATCGGCGCGTTCGGCGACCTGACCGGAGGCGAGCATCGGCTTCAGCTTGCGCAGCGAAGCGCGGGCGACGGCGCAACCGAGCGGGTTGCCCGAGAAAGTATGGCCATGGAAGAAGGTCTTCCCTTCGGAGAACGCGCCAAGGAACGCCTCATAGATCTTTTCGGACGTCAGCGTGGCGGCCAGCGGCAGGTAGCCCGCAGCGAGGCCTTTCGCGAGACAGAGGAAATCCGGGGTGACGCCTTCAGTCTCGGCGGCGGTGAGCGCGCCCACGCGTCCGAAGCCCGTGAAGACCTCGTCGAGGATGAGATGGACGCCATACTCGCGGCACAAGGCGGCCACGGCCTTCACGAAGCCCGCCGGCTGCTGGACCATGCCAGCGGCGCCTTGGACGCGCGGCTCGAGGATGACGCAGGCCGTCGTGGCGGCATCGCGCTCGAGAAGGGCCTTCAGCGCGGCCAGCGAGGCGGAGGCGTCGGAACGGGCGACCTGGCCGGCGCATTCGGAATGAATGGGCGCGGGGAAAGTCTGGGCGGCGAAGAGCCAGGGATTGAAGCGACGGTGGAACTCGGAGCGCTCCCCAACGGCCATCGTGCCGAAGGTGTCGCCATGGTAGGCGCCCTCCATCGAGATGACCCCGCGCTTGGCTTCCTGGCCGACGAGTTGCCAATACTGGAAAGAAAGCTTCAGGGCTACCTCGATGGCGTTGCTACCGTTGTCGGTGTAGAAGCAGCGCGGCAAGGCACCGTTCGTCAGGACGGCGAGATCTTCGGCGAGCTCCGTTGCGATCGGATGGTTCAGACCGAGCAGCGTCACGTGGGCGATCTTCTCGGACTGCTCGCGGAGGGCGCGGTTCAGGTCCGGGTCGTTATGACCATGGACGTTCGTCCAGACCGACGCATTGCCATCCAGGTAGCGCTTCCCCTCCCCGTCGATCAGCCAGCTGCCTTCCCCGCGGACCAAGTGCAGCCGGGGGTTGTCCTGATACTCCCGCATCTGGGTAAACGGGTGCCACCCGAAGCGCCGGTCGGCGGCGTCGAGGGCGTCCAAAGCGGACGAAGCAGCTGCAGGGGCAGTCGGCACACCCCTGTTCTAGGGCCCCCAAGGGCCATTGTTAAGCCAGAAGTAGGGGAAGGTTTACAATAGGGACGGACCCGGCGGAGGCTGTGAGCGGATCGGCCCTCCAGATTAAGATGCCCGAAATACGGCAGGCGGAACTAAGCCGAACACCCCAGCCGTAATCAGCCGACCCGGCTTGCCGAAACCTATTCCTGAAATATTATTATTATCATGCGACTCACCCCGACGCTGTCCGGTCTCCTTTCATGCCTGTTGATCGGAGGGATGGCCGGGGCGTTCGCCGCAGACACCGCCCCGAAGCAGACCATCGCCGAGCAGGCCACGGCACTGATGGAAACGCTGGAAGCCAGGAAGCTGCCCCAGCCGAAATCCTTCGGCGATTCGGAACTAGACCTTTTTTACGCGATGATGGACGGCCTCACGCCGATCGACGTCGCCTTCTGCGAACGGATCAAGCTCGTCGAACTCACCGACGGACTGCTGCCACTAGCGGATCAGCCTATCCCTGGCTTGGACGACGGCCTGAACCAGACAAAAACTAGCATGATAGCCAGCAGGCTCTTCGTGCTCCGCGGACACCTGCTCTGCGGGCAGGGTAAGATCGCCGAAGGCCGAGCCTGGCTACTGAAGCCCCGGCTGATGGCGCGCCGATCCGGTAGCGACCATAGCCTGCTCCAACTCCTGACCGCGATCGCCATGGACGGCATCGGGCAACAATCGGCTGCTCGCTATACCGAAAGTTGGGCGGAGTCGGAGCGACTGGCCTACGTCAAATCAGCGGAATCGCTTCTGCCCTTGGGCGCACTCCATACCGCTATGCTCCTGGACGGAGATGCCATGCCGGAAAAGAACCGCATGCGCACCCTGATCGTGGAGTTCAAGTCGCTGACTTCCGCCCAACAGCGGGATAGACTCGAAAAACTTCTGGCTCCGGCGTTCCCAGGACCCGAACTTCGAAAGGAGTTGGATGACTTCGTGAATCTGCATCTGGACATCATCACGAACCTGACCCCCGAAACCTATGATGCCCTCGTGAAGGGTATCTCCAGCGAACTCGACCCCTTGACCCCAGAAAAGATCAAAGCCTTTACCTTGCGTAACGACGAGGCCATCAAGCAAGTGCGAGCGGAAGCAAACCGACCGACCGACCCGACGTACCCGGCCGCGATCTCCCCCCAGAAGGCCGCAACGCTCTATCGTGCCCTGACGACACCGGGCATCGAAAGCATCGCCCGCGGAACCCTGGACGTGGAACTACGGGCCAAGCTGCTGATCGTCGCGATGCGAAAAGGCGAGGCCTTCGATGCGATGGACCTCGCCAACGTGACTACTGCCGACGGTAAGGCGTTGCGCCTCGGTGCGGATGAAGGACGCAAGGCCATCCTCACCGCCGACGGCCAACCGTTCCTGACCATCGGACGCGTGAAGTAAAGGAAGACCCAAGATGAAAACCT
>RFRI01000105.1 GCA_009924535.1 Verrucomicrobiota bacterium | reverse complement strand
CGACCATCTGAACAATCTGGGAGAGCATCGTGTCGGCGCCGACCTTCTCGGCGCGGAGGACGAAACTACCGTCGATATTCAAAGTGGCGCCCGTCACCTTGTCGCCGGGATGCTTGACGACCGGGAAAGGTTCGCCGGTCAGCATCGATTCGTCGACCGCGCTGCCGCCGGAGAGAATGATGCCGTCGACCGGAATCTTCTCGCCCGGACGCACGCGCACCTGGTCGCCGACGCGGATATGGCCGAGCGGGATGATTTCTTCCTGCCCGTCGGCATGGACGCGACAGGCCGTCTTCGGGGCTAGGCCGAGCAAAGCGGCTAGCGCCCCGGAGGTGCTAGCGCGGGCGCGCAGTTCGAGGATCTGGCCGAGCAGGGTGAGGCTGACGATTTCGGCCGCTGCTTCGTAGTAGACCGAGAGACGGCCCATCTCACGGAAGGAGGCAGGGAACCAATCTGGCAGTAAGGTCGCCGCTAGGCTGTAGCCGAAGGCCGCGCCGGCCCCGAGGCCGATGAGCGTCCACATGTTGAAGCTGCGCTGTTGGATCGAGGCTTTGAAACGGGCGAAGAGCGTATGACCGCCCCAGACGACGACCGGTAGCGCCAGGATGAGTTCGACCCACGGCAGGGCGGCGTGAGGCAGGAACGCCAGCGAGTGTCCGAACATCTCGATTGCGGCCAGGACGAGCGTGAAAGGCAGGGTGACCCAGAAGCGGCGACGGAAGTCGGCCAGTTCCGGATCTGGTCGATCCAGGTCGGGGACGCCGGCTTCGAGGGACATGCCGCACTTCGGACAGGTGCCCGGGCCGGCCTGCGTCACCTCCGGGTGCATCGGACAGGAGTAGGTCAGTCCATCCGTCGGTTCGACCGTGCAGCAAGTGTTACCCGATTCGGCCGATGCGACTCTGCCGAGATACTTTGCCGGGTCGGCCTGGAATTTCTTCAGGCAACTCGGATTGCAGAAATGGTAGGTCGTTCCCTCGTGCCTATGTCGCAAAGGAGAATCCGCACCGACCGTCATGCCACAAACCGGGTCGCGCTGTTCGGAGGTCGGAGCATCGTTCATCAGGTAAGCATACCCTGATACGCATCGGAGGCGAGGACAGGTCGCGGTCTTGCCCAATAAAAAGCCCCGCTTCTGCGGGGCTTCGGAAGGCTTATTTGCCTTCGAGCTTTTTCAGGTACTTGGCTGGATTCTTCTCGAACTTCGCGATGCAGGGCTTGCAGCAAACCTTGATCGTTTGGCCTTGGTAGACGAACGAAGCCTGTTCGCCCATCGAGTCTAGGTCGTTGTCGGAGACGATGCAGTTCTTCAGAGGGTAGGGCTTGGCGGGGCCGTCGGTCTTCTTCTCCTCGGCGGGCTTGGTGGCGGCGGTATGGTCGTGGTCGTGCGGCTTGGCCTCCTTGGCCTCGCTCGAATAGTCCTTGGGCTTTTCCTTGTCGTCCTGCTTGGCCGCGGAGCCATGGTCATGTCCGGCCGCCTTGCCGTCGGCGGCCTTCGCGTCGCCGGCGCAGCACGCGCACAGCATCTTATGGTCCATCCCCGCTTTCTTGGGCTCTGCCTTGGGTGCTTCCACCTTGGGCAGCTTGGCCAGGTACTTGGCCGGGTTAGCGTCGAAGTCCTTGCGGCAGTCCTGGCAGCAGAGCTTGATCTCCTGTCCCTCGTGGATGAAGACGACGGGCTTGCCCTCGACACCGAGTTTCTCGTCCGAGACGATACACTTGTCGAGGGGATAGGGTTTGACGGAGGTTTCGACGCCGAACGTCGGGATGCAGGCGAGGACGGCCAGCAGGGTGGTGGTGAGGAGCGATTTCATGTTTTTTTATGGTTGGGACTAAAAGCGGGTGAGGAGACCGAACCCTGCACCGAAGTCTGAATTATATCCCGCCGTGAGCGAGAGTTGCTTCGTGAGCAGATAGCGGAGGTCAGCGGAAGTGGTGACGCCGGTCTGGCGACCGTTACGATAGCTAAGATCGAGGGCGAGGCGATCGGTCAGCTGGAGGCTCTTCATCAGCATGGCTCGGGTCTCGCCACCGGATTGGTGGGTCAGGCTCAGGTCGATGAAGTAAGGCAGACGGAAGGAGGCACCGGCGAAAGGGCCGTCGCGGCCGCCGTCCATGTTGTCGAAGCGATAGCCGGCGATGAGGGACAGGCGGGTATCAACGTAGCGGGAGTAGCTCAGTTCGCGTTCGTGGCCGTCATCGTGGCGCATGCCTTCCATCCAACTGACATTGAAGTTATCCCGGCCCGATTGAATCGTCGCGAAGCCCGCGGCCGAGGCCGTGGTGAAACTGGCCTGCCCCCAGGCGTAGACCGTCGGCATCACATGCTTTCCGGGGGGGTGGGGCGGCTCGGCACCATCGGCGGTCGTCACGCGAATGGTGCGGATCATGCCGGTGAGATGATGGTAGAGCAGGTGGCAGTGGATGAGCCAGTCGCCTTGACCTTCGTTGGCCGTGAACTCGATCGTGCGCACGCTCATCGGCGGTACGTCGACCGTGTGCTTCAGCGGGGAGGTGGCCGGGTCCTTATCGTTTGCGTCGACGAGCCTGAAAAAATGCCCGTGGAGGTGAATCGGGTGGTGCATCATCGTGTTATTCACCAGACGCACGCGGAGGGATTCGCCTTCCTTGACCTTGATGGACTCGGCTTCGTGCGGGTCGAGGCCATCGAAGCTCCACGCGTAGCGAATCATGTCTCCCGTTAGTTTGAGGGTTAGTTCGCGGTGCGACGTCGCAACGGGGTGCGGAGTGGCTGAGCGGAGCTTGGCGTAGGGCGAGAGCGGCCTTTCGGATTCCTTGGCACCGGGCTCGGGGTCGAGCTGGTCAAGAATTGAAGTCAGGTAGGCGCTCATCCCGTAGCGTGCTGGCGCGGGTGGCGGGGTGGCGGCGTGGGCGGAGCCATCGCCGAGCCAGGCGGAGACCGCACCGCTGCCGTCTTGGGCGTCGGCGCGCAGCTCCCAGGAGCCGTCGGCGGGAATCGTCACCAATAAGTCATAGGTCTCGGCGGGACCCATCAGGAGGCGCTTTTGCTCGAAGGGGACGACGTCTTGGCCATCGGCGGAGACGATCTTCAACGGGCCGGAAGCCGCACCGAGGTAGAAATAAGTGCTCGCGCCGGCGTTGATGATGCGGACGCGGACCGTCTCACCAGGCTTGCCGGGGAGTTGCAGGCGGCGCTGCCCGTTCATCAGGAACGCGTCGTAGGCGACGTCGGAGAGGTCCATCGGCGGCACGAGGGCTTTCTCGCGGTCGAGGTATTCGCCGAGCTTGCCGGCTTGATAGGCGCCGAGCAGAGACTGGGCCGTGCCCTTGCGGAACGAGTACCAGTCGCTCATGCGGAGGAGGGTGCGTTGGACCTCGGAGGGATGCTCGTTCGTCCAGTCGCCCAGCACCACGACTTGGTCGTGGTCGGCACGGATGGTTGGCGTCTTCGGCTCGATGACGATGGAGCCGAGGACCCCGCGTTGCAGTTGGTGGCCGGTATGGCTGTGATACCAGTAGGTGCCGTGCTGACGGATGAGGAATTCGAACGTGCGGGACTTACCAGCGGCGATGATGGGGGTGGTCACGCCAGGAACGCCGTCTTCGATGTTCGGGACTAGCAGGCCGTGCCAATGGATCGAGGTGGTGTCATCGGATAGACCATTCGTGACCGTGATGCGGGCCACATCGCCTTCGCGGAAGCGGAGGACCGGGCCGGGTGTGCCGCCGTTGATCGTAAGCACCTGGGCGGGCGTACCGGCCGGGCTCAGCGTCTGTTCGGCGATGGTCAGCTTATATTCGACGACGCGGGCGGCGGGGTGCAGGGCTGAAGCCTTCGGTGCGGCTTCCATCGCGGCGACAAAGGCCTGCCGGCAGATCTCGCAGGCCTGAGCGGGGGCTCCCAGGACGATCGCGATCATGAGGAGGCCCCACGACGATACCCGGTTAATTGGCTGTGCCGTGTTGATCCGCATACCTATCAATGTGCGCATCCCCCGGTTCCCCCCGGCTTCTTTTTATGGTCACCCGAATGGCTTTAGGGGGGACACCGGGGTGTCCGGACATTAAATAACAAATATGAGCAACGACCCCATCGACAAGTTGATGTCCGCTTGGCAGGTCTCCCCCCGGCGCGAAGAGGGTTTCTCCCGTAATATCCTCAGGGGGCCTCGGCGTAGCCCGCTGGTCCGTGTTTCGGCTGGCGCCTTGGCGGTGTTCCTAGTCGGGAGCTTGGCCGGTTGGCGTGCCAATACCCAGGACTCGCAGCAGATGGCCAAGCTTCATGCGCGTACGATCGTGGAGGCTTCCTCGCGATGAGGGGGCGGCTCCTGATCACCGCGCTGGTCCTCTCGCTTCTGGCCGGGTTTCTGGGTTGGTGGGCGACCCGGGATTTCAGGATGGCCGCGGCGTGCGAACAGCGTTCGGAGGCGGCGTGGTTGCGCGCCGAGTTTGGGCTCGATGACGCCACCATCAGCCGGATCGCCGCGCTTCAGGGCGAGTTCGAGAAGGAGTGCGAGGTTCACTGCGAGGCGGTGAGGCAGGCCAAGCTTGCCATGGACGCGAAACCGGGCCCCGAGTCCAAGGCGGGCCTCGATGCCGCCCTCGGTCGCTGCGAGCGTTCCCGTCGCGAGCACGTGCTCGCGATTGCCGGCTGCATGCCGCCCGAGAAGGGGAAGGCCTACTTCGCGCTCATCCTTCCGCAGGTCGAGGCCCTGTCCCATGAGGGCGCTCCGGGCGTCGACGGACACCACAAGGCCCGATGAACGGCCTACCTGCGAAAGACGACCAGGCTGGATGGCGGGTGCTCTTTGATGAGCTGAATCCTCGCGTCCGCGGCTACCTCTATCGCCTGCTTCCCGACGCGGCCGACGCAGAGGAGATCGCCACCGAGGCGTTCGCGACGGCATGGCGGACCTCCGAGCGTTTCACCGGCGGAAATGTTTCCACCTGGATCTTCGGGATCGCGATCAACCTGGCCAGGAACCGACGGCGCAGCTGGCTGCGTCGGCTGGCAAGGTTCACCGGCCTTACTCCCGACATTCCAGAAGGCGCCGTGGAAGATAACGCTGACGTCGATGAGCGCGCCGCCTTGGTAAAGGCCGCGGTGCAGCGATTGCCGGAAGGCCTGCGCGAACCCTTGATCCTGACGGCGTATTCCGGCCTGTCGCATCAAGAGGCAGGCGAGGCCTTGGGGCTTACCGCCAAGGCGGTCGAGCGGCGTGTAGCGTCAGCGAGAGACAGGTTACGCCTCGATCTGTTGGCGAGTTCGGCGTGACAATTATTCTTGCGCGCTAAAATCGGCTGGGTAAATTAGCAGAGTTGGCAGTTAATTTGTCCGCAAACTGTCCGCAAAAAATCTCAGTCGTTGAAGGTCAACGACATGCAGACGCAAAGTCTGACTTCGAATCCCATCCTCTCCGCCACTTTGGATGCGAAACCCCAGTAAAATGGGGTTTCGTCTTTTGCAGGATTAGGCAGATTCTGCCAAAAGAGCCCTTATCTTATCCAAGATTTGTCCAATGGCTTCAGGAGATCGAAGTCTGAAACCAAAAGGGCGCACCGCTTGCCATTCGCCACAGGACTTGAGCTGATTTTGCGATCGTCTCAACTGCGCTTGCGCAAGAGCAGCACGATGATGACGCCCAACGCGATGAGCAGGCCGACGGCGATATAGTTGTCGACCGGCTCGGAAGGCCGGGGGAAACCCGTCGCGGGGCGG
>RFRI01000104.1 GCA_009924535.1 Verrucomicrobiota bacterium | reverse complement strand
AGCCCGCAGGGCGAGGCAGAAGGCGCCGCCTCGGGAGCCGTTGCCGCAGCGTCACTTAGCGGGCGTGGGCAGGGTCGGCTTGAAGGCAGGAAGCCCTTTGAGCGAGGCTTTGGCGGTCGACTCGACGTGGTAGCCCATCTTCTCGAAATAGTCGCTCACGTCGGCCTTGGCGGCCTTGCCGTAGCGTTCGGCAAAGATACTCTGGAGCTGCTCCTTCGTCGCGCTTTTCGGGGTGGCGTCCTTGGCGTAGGAGCGGAGCGTCTCACGGAGGGGGCCCCAGCCATGGGCGCGGATCAGGACGACGAACGTCGCCAGCTGTTCGAACGGGCCTTTGTTGGGTTCGGCGGCGAAACGCTTCGCCAGCATCTCGTCGAGCTTCTCCATCGCCGGGTGGCCTTTGCCCTGCGGTTTGCCGACGAGTTTCTCCATCACGTAGAGCGAGAACAGATTGCAGGTCACTTCCGTCTGGCCGTCGAAGGTCCAGGTCGTGCGTTGGTGGTTGTGGCCGAGTTCGTGGAAGAAGCCCCAGTTGCCTTCCTTGGTCAGCTTCGGGAGGTCGATGCTGTCTTTCTGCGAAGGGTCGATCCAGCACATGAACGGATAGCCCGAGTGCATGAAGCCGGCGGAGATCTGTCGGTCCGGGACGACGCGTTCGGGGGCGAGGCGGACGAGTCCGACGAGGTCGTCTTCGAGGGCCATCGCCTTGTCCCACCATTCCAGGAGGCCTTTCGGGTCGGCCAGTTTCTTCACTTCGGAAGCCTGGACGTGCAGGATGACCTGCTTGCCGACGAGCGTGACCCACGGGGCGGGCAGCTGCTTGGCCTTCATCCACGATTCAGGCGAATCCTTGCCGAGGACGTAGGTCGGCATCGCGACGGCGTTGCTGAACTGCAGCGGCGTGGAAGGAGAGGCCTTCACCGGCTTGCGCCAATCCTTATGCGAGCTCTGGATGAAGAGCTGTCCGCCGAACGCGTTGGCGATCTTGTTTTCGCCGACCTTGAGTTCGAAGGTGCGGGCGATGACCGGGAAGCGGTTCCACTTCTCGAGCTTGAACAGGCTGTCGCGGTGGCAGCCCACGATGACCTTCACCACGCGGTTCTCAGGGATCGAGGCGACCTTCACGATCACGACCTCGCCCGGCGCGGCGTAGAGTCCGGTTTCCTGCCAGGCGTCCGGTCCGGTCGCGAGGTTGGGCGCGTTGCCGGCGGTAGTATCCCAGCGGTGGACGAGGTTGGAGTCGTAGGCGACGGTGCGGGCCACGCGCTCCTTGGCTTCGACGATGCCGGGGAAATCCTGCGCGGCGGCGTGGGCGCCGAACGTGCCCGGCTCCTTGGACATGTAGGCTTTGATGGCGTCGTTGAGTTCGCCGCGGGCCGCTTCGGGCGGGGGGACGAACGGAGCCTTCTTGGTCGGGGTGATCTCTTCCGGCGGGACGGCGGCGAAAGCGACGGAAGTCGCGAAGAGGAAGGCGCAGAGGGTTCGCATGGCGAGGGGGTCCCCAAACCTTGCGGGTGTGTCGTAATCTCGCCAATTCCAAACCCGCCCGACGGGCCGGTTTTTAACGGAAGATAACGGTCTTATTGCCGGCCAGGAGCACGCGATCCTCGACGACGGCGCGCAGGCCGCGGGCGAGCACGACCTTCTCGATGTCCTTGCCCAGGTGGGCCATGTCTTCCGGCGTATCCGAATGGTCGATGCGGATCACGTCCTGTTCCACGATGGGGCCTTCGTCGAGGTCCGGCGTGACGAAGTGGCAGGTCGCGCCGATGAGTTTTACGCCGCGGCGATGGGCCTGGTGGTAGGGCTTGGCGCCGGCGAAGGAGGGGAGGAACGAGTGGTGGATGTTGATGATCTTGCCGGCGAAGTCGCGGCACATCGCTTCGTCGAGCACCTGCATGTAGCGGGCGAGCACGATGAGGTCGGCTTGCGCGTCGCGGAAGAGCTGCTCCATCTTGCGGTAGGCCGCCTGCTTGGTCTCGGGCGTCACCGGGACGAAGTGGAAGGGGATGCCGTGGGCTTCGACGACCTTGCGGTGGTTCTCGTGATTGGAAATCACGCAAGGGATGACGAACGGGAAGTCCTGGGCGACGTGGCGGGCGAGCAGGTCGTAGAGGCAGTGTTCCTGTTTGGAGCAGAGCAGGACGACGCGGCGAGGCTGGTCGGAGTCGGAGACTTTCCAGTCCATCGCGAACTTCTTGGCCAGGGGCGCGAAGCGTTGGGAGAATTCGCCGGCCGGGAAGTCGAGGGACTCGGCCCGGATCTCGACGCGCAT
The DNA here is from genome assembly GCA_009924535.1 of Verrucomicrobiota bacterium. Taxonomy (GTDB): domain Bacteria; phylum Verrucomicrobiota; class Verrucomicrobiia; order Opitutales; family UBA953; genus UBA953. The sequence goes on along the minus strand of RFRI01000104.1, from coordinate 3,459 downwards.
GAAGAAGCGCGAGAGCTCGTGCTCGGTGTGCTGGCTGGCTTCGGTGATCCAACCCTTGTGGCCGGCGACGAACGTCGAGACCTCGGCCACGATGCCGCTGGTGTCGGGGCAGGAGAAGCTGAGGGTGAGCGTGCGGGCCATGGGTGGAGGATGGAAGGGGAGGGGCGAGCGGGTCAAGACACGGCGGAGCCGGTCCCGGGAAGACAGGTGTTTTATCGCCAAATATGCCCGTCCCTATCTCGCCTGCGGGATTGACCAGTCCCCGTCCCGTCCTACGTTGACCCTTCACCTTTTACTCAGATGGCCAAGACCCTGTTCCAGAAAGTTTGGGAAGCGCATACGGTGCGCAAGCTGCCTAATGGGCAGACCCAATTGTTCATCGGTACGCACCTCATCCATGAGGTGACGAGCCCCCAGGCCTTCGGCATGCTCCGGGACCTCGGTCTCAAGGTGAAGTACCCCCAGCGTACCTTCGCCACGGTCGACCACATCGTCCCGACGAACGAGCTCAAGGAGCCCTATTCCGACCCGATCGCGCAGGAGATGATCGAGGCCCTCCGTAAGAACACCAAGGACTACGGCATCCGCTTCTTCGACACCACGACCGGTACCCAGGGCATCGTCCACATGGTCGGTCCGGAGCAGGGCATCACCCAGCCCGGCACCACGATCGCCTGCGGCGATTCTCACACCGCCACCCACGGCGCGTTCGGAGCGATCGCCTTCGGCATCGGCACCACGCAGGTCCGCGACGTGCTCGCGACCCAGACCCTCGCCCTCAGCCCCCTGAAGGTCCGCCGTATCGAAGTGAACGGCAAGCTCGCCCCCGGCGTCTACGCCAAGGACGTCATCCTCCACATCATCCGCGTCCTCGGCGTCAACGGCGGCATCGGCTACGCTTACGAATATGCCGGCACGACCTTCGACGGCTTTTCCCTCGAGGAGCGCATGACCGTCTGCAACATGTCCATCGAAGGCGGCGCCCGCTGCGGTTACGTCAATCCGGACCAGAAGACCTTCGATTATATCAAGGGTAAGCCCTACGCCCCGAAGGCCGCCGATTGGGACGCCGCCGTCGCCCGCTGGGCTTCCTTCGCTTCCGACGCCGGTTGCCAGTATGACGACGTCAAGGTCTTCAAGGCCGAGGACATCCGCCCGACCGTCACCTGGGGCATCACCCCGGGACAGGCCGTGTTCATCGACGAGAAGATGCCGGCGCTCGAGACCCTCAACGCCGCCGACCGCCAGACCGCCGAAGACGCCTACGCCCACATGAAGCTGGCGCCGGACACCCCGATCAAGGGCACCAAGGTCGACGTCTGCTTCCTCGGCTCCTGCACCAACGGCCGCATCTCCGACCTTCGCGAAGTCGCCAAGTACCTCAAAGGCCGCAAGGTCAGCCCGAGCGTCAAGGCGATCGTCGTTCCCGGTTCGCAGCTCACCGCCATCCAGGCCGTCCATGAAGGCCTCGATAAGATCTACATCGAAGCCGGCTTCGAATGGCGCGGCGCGGGTTGCTCCATGTGCCTGGCGATGAATCCCGACAAGCTCGTCGGCGACCAGCTTTGCGCCAGTTCCTCGAACCGTAACTTCAAGGGCCGCCAGGGCTCGCAGACCGGTCGTACCGTGCTCATGAGCCCGCTCATGGTCGCCGCCGCCGCCATCACCGGCCAGGTCACCGACGCCCGCGAAGTCTTCAAGGTCTGATGTCCGCTTCCGCCCCAGTCGACCGCGTGCTCGAACGCATCGCCCAAGGCGATGACGTCGCCGCGGCCTGCTCGGCCGAAGGGCTCGCTTGCCAGCGCGACGTGCGCGTCGACGCCCATTACGACGGCAAGCCTGTGTGCACGGTGACCCTGCCTTGGGTCGTCGACGGCCACGCGATCCTGGTTGCCGACGAGACCGTCGCCGCCTCCGTCGCCGAAGACCGTCTCGCCTCCCTGGCTTCCGCGCTCGCGATGCCTGTCTGCGTCATCCGTCGGCCCGTCGCCGCCTAACTCCTTTCAAACCGCCATGTCCCTCGCCAAAATCACCCAGGTCAAAGCCCTCGCCCTCGCCGTTCCCGGCGATGACATCGACACCGACCGCATCATCCCTGCGCGTTTCCTCCGCTGCGTGACCTTCGACGGCCTCGGCGAGCACGCCTTCCGCGACGAGCGCACCGGCCCTGACGGCAAGGAGCGCCCGCACCCGATGAACTCGGCCCAGGCCGCCCGCATCGCCGCCGCCAAGCAGGGCGTCATGGTCGTCGGTTTTAATTTCGGCTGCGGCAGCTCCCGTGAGCACGCTCCCCAGTCGCTTTGGCGTTATGGCTTCACCGCCTTCGTCGGCGGCAGCTTCGCCGAGATCTTCTTCGGTAACTCCACCACCCTCGGCGTGCCTTGCCTGACCCTCTCCAAGGAAGATCTCGCCGAGTGCGACGCCTTCGTCCGCGCCAACCCCGACGTCGAAGTCACCGTCGACGTCGCCCAGCTGACCGTCTCCGCCGGCGCCAAGACCTGGAAGGCCAGCATCGCCGCTTCCGCCCGCGATGGTCTCGTCAACGGCAAGTGGGACCCGATCGCCGACCTCCTCGAAGGGGCTGACTCCGTGGCCAAGACCGCAGGTGGCCTCGCCTACGTCGCCGGTAAGTAAGCCGACCAGTCAGCCCAAGCAAAAGGCCGCCCATCGGGCGGCCTTTTGCTTGATCCAGTAACGTAGGCTTACTTGAAGCGGACACCGTTGGCATCCTGTTCGACCGTGACCGCTTCGATGATGGCCCAGATCCAGGTGGCGATACCCCCGATGCCGCAGGTAAGGAGGCAGATCAGCAACTGAGTGACCGCGCGCGAGGTATATCCGGCGTAGAAGTTATGGATGCCGAGGTTGCCGAGGAAGACGGCGAGAAGCACGTAGGCCACGCGGTCCTTGGCGTTTGCGTTATAAGATTGGGGTGCCTGGTTGAGGGAGGGCGGCGGCACCGGTAGGCCGGCGGCGAGCTGGGTCTGCTGGAGCGGGGTCCAGTTGGCCATGCCGTTGGTCCAGACCAGCGTGTCGATGGAGATCGCGCGGTTGGCGATGAGCGAGCGCATGGTCGTCTCGTCGACCGGGCCGACCCGATTTCCGTTCTGTTCGTAATACCACATGCGGATGGTTTAGTCGGAGTGGTTCAGCGGTTAAAGCCAAAACGGGCTCCAGCAATGGATGCGGCAGCTACTAGGCATGAAAAAGGCCGCCCAGCGGGCGGCCTTTTGTCAGGGAACTGGTGGGCTTAGTTGAACTTAACGCCTTCGGAGTCTTCCTTGACCGTGATCATCTCAACGATGGACCAGATCGGGCTCACGAGCAGGCCGAGACCGCATGCTACGAGCAGGCCGAGTTTGATGAAGCCATGCTTCTTGTGTCCGGAGTAGAAGTTGTGCACGCCAAAGACGCCAAGGAACCAAGCGAGCAGGATGTAGGTAAGGCGGCTCTTGGGGG
>RFRI01000103.1 GCA_009924535.1 Verrucomicrobiota bacterium | reverse complement strand
GGGTCGTGCCCGACCTGCAGCCCAGTCTCATCCGCCTCGATGGCGACTTCGCGCCCGTGCGCCGCGTCGTCGAGCTGCTGCGGGATGCGGGCGGCCGTCCCTATCTCGTCGGCGGCTGCGTGCGCGACGCGCTGATGGGCGTTGCGGTGCTCGACGTCGACGTGGAGGTCTACGGCCTCGGGACGCGCCAGGTCGAAGCGGCCCTGCGCAGGGAATTCGGCATCATCACGGTCGGCGCGGCCTTCGGCGTGACGAAGCTCAAGGACTTCCCGATCGACGTCTCGGTGCCCCGCCGCGAGAACCGCACGGGCGCCAAGCATACGGATTTCGAAGTGCAGGCCGATCCGTCGATGACGCCGAAAGACGCCGCGGAACGCCGAGACTTCACGCTCAACGCGATCATGTGGGACCCGTTCACGGGCGAGGTGGTCGACCCGTGGGGCGGTGTGGCCGACCTTAAGGCGAAGCGTCTCCGCCATGTCTCCGACAAGTTCGCCGAAGACCCGCTCCGCGTGCTCCGCGCGATGCAGTTCGCCGCGCGCTTCGAATTCTCGGTCGCCCCTGAAACGACCGCGCTCTGCGCTTCGCTCTCGCAGGCCGACCTCCCTCCGGAGCGTCTAATGGAAGAATGGACGAAGCTCCTCCTCCGCGGCCGCAAGCCCTCGCTGGGCCTCGCCTTCCTCAAGGATTGCGGCTGGACGAAGTTCTACCCGGAACTCCACGCGATGATCGGCGTGCCGCAGGATCCGGAATGGCATCCCGAGGGCGACGTCTGGAACCATACCTGTGAGTGCCTTGACGCTTACGCCAAGGAGCGTCTCGGCGACCGCGACGAAGACCTGATCATCGGGCTTTCCGTGCTGCTGCACGACATCGGCAAGGCGACCACGACGAAGAAGGAGGAGAAGGATAATCGCTGGCACGCCTACGGTCACGAAGAAGAAAGCTTCAACCTCGCCCCGCGCTTCCTCGCCCAGATCACGAACGAGAAGAAGCTCATCGACTCCGTCCTGCCGCTCGTGCGCTGGCACGGTCAGCCGTATTATCTCCACAAGGCTGGCGCGGGTGATGCCGCCGTCCGCCGCCTCGCCAACAAGGTCGTGCGCATCGACCGCCTCTGTCGCGTCGACCTTGCCGACCGACGTGGACGCGGTACCGCGAGCATGCATGGTCCGTCCCCGCACGGGGAATGGCTGGCGGAGCGCGCCGCCGCCCTGCAGGTCGCCTCGACCGCCCCCAAGAAGATAGTCCTCGGCCGCCACCTCATCGCCATGGGCCACAAGCCCGCCGGCTGGTTCTCCCAGGTCCTCGACGAAGCCTTCGAAGCCCAGCTGGACGGCGTCTTCGGCGACGAAGCCGGCGGCCTCGCCTGGCTTGCGGAACGCATGGCCAAGGACGTTGTCTAATTACTCTTACCATGTCCCAAGCCACCGCCGGCCTCCCTGAAATCCTCGTCGGTCAGCCTGACTGGCATGCCGTGCTGGTCAAGGTGCTCGAGAACTTCGCCTGCGTCACGGGGACGATTCATCGCACCGATCCGTCCACGGGGCTGCTCACGCTCGTCACCCAGCACGGCATCCCGCCGCACGTGCTGCCGATGCTGCTGCCGAAGATCGATAACATCCCGTTCGGCAAGGGTATCGCCGGTTGCGCCGCGCAGCGCAAGGAGGCCGTGCAGCTCTGTAATCTCCAGGAAGACCTCGGCGGCGTCGCCAAGCCCGACGCGCAAAAGACAAACGTCCAAGGGGCTCTCGCCGTCCCGATCGTCGGTAGCGACGGTAAGGTCGTCGGTGTCCTCGGCATCGGCAAGATGCAGCCCTACGAGTTCAACGACAGCGAGGTCGCGGACCTGAATCAGGTGGCGGAGTTGATCGCGAAGAAGATGTAACGGAGTAGAGGGCAGATGGCAGATGGCGGATGACAGATGACAGAAGCGAAGCAGTTCGATTTTTCAGCCTGACCACCCTCTGCCATCCGTCATCTGTCCTCTGTCATCGATTCTTCACGAGCCCGCTAGCGCTCGTCCCGTCGGCGACCCCTTCTGCTTGAGCAGCCCTTCGGGCAGGCCGGCGTAGACGAGCTTACCGCCTTTCTCGCCGCCTTCCGGTCCGAGTTCCATCACCCAGTCCGCCGCCAGGATGACGTCGGCGTGGTGTTCGATCACGATGAGCGTGGCGCCGGCGTCGCGCAGTCGGCCGAGGAGCGCCAGCAGCTTGGCGATGTCGTCCCAGTGCAGGCCGGTGGTGGGTTCGTCGAGGACGTAGAGACGGCCGGAATGGTCGCGGCGCGCGAGCTCGGACGCGAGCTTGAGGCGCTGGGCCTCGCCACCGGAGAGCGTGTTGGCGGCCTGGCCGAGCTTGAGGTAGCCGAGGCCGACCTCGGCGAGCGTGCGCAGTTTCTCGGCGAGCTTGGGCTGAGCACGGAACACTTCGGCGGCCTCGTTGACCGACAGCCCGAGCGCGTCGGCGATGCTGAGTCCCTTGAAGCGGACCTCGAGCGTCTCGCGGTTGAAGCGTCGGCCGGCGCAGCTCGGACAGTCGACGAACGTCTCGCCGAGGAACTGCATGTCGAGCGCGACCGAGCCTTCGCCCGAACACGTCTCGCAGCGGCCGCCGCGGACGTTGAAGCTGAAGCGGCCGGGGCCGTAGCCGCGGGCCTTGGCGAGCGGGAGCGCGGCCCAGAGGTCGCGCATGAGGTCCATGATGCCGGTGAAGGTGGCGGGATTCGAACGCGGCGTGCGGCCGATGGGTTCCTGGTCCACCGCGGTGAACGCGGTGATCTGCTCGAGGCCTTCGAGGCCGGCGTGGCGGCCTGGGACGACCTTGGCACCGTTGATCTTGCGCGCGGCCGCGGCGGAAAGGATGTCGATCGCGAGCGTGCTCTTGCCGGAGCCGGAGACGCCGCAGACGACGGTGAGCGCGCCGATCGGGAACGACGCGGTGACGTCCTTGAGGTTGTTCTCGGTGGCGCCTTTCACCGTGATGGCGGCCTTGCCGATGGGCTTGCGCTTCACGATGCCTTCGAGCGTGGCGCGGCCGGAAAGGTAGGCGCCGGTACGGGAGGTCGCGTGCGTGCCGCAGGCCTGGGGCGTGCCTTCGAAGACGATGCGTCCGCCGTCGATGCCGGCGCCGGGTCCCATCTCGATGAGGTGGTCCGCGGCGAGCATCATGTCGCGGTCGTGTTCGACGACGAGGACGGTATTGCCGAGGTCGCGTAGGCCGCGGATCGAACCGATCAGGCGCTGGTGGTCGCTCGGATGCAGCCCGATGCTGGGTTCGTCGAGGACGTACGTGACGCCGACGAGCCCGAGGCCGAGCTGCGTGGCGAGGCGCACACGTTGGGCTTCGCCGCCAGAAAGCGAACTGCACTCGCGGTCGAGCGTGAGGTAGTTGAGGCCAGCGTCATTGAGGAACGATAGACGCTGTTCGAGACCGCGGCGGGCTTCTTCGGCGGGCATGACGCCGGGATGCGTGGCGAGCTGCTTCGTGAACTCCAGTGCGGCGGGAGTCGTCATCGCCAGGAACTCGGCCATCGTCTTGCCGTTGAGTCGTAACGAGAGCGCGGTGGGGGAGAGGCGGCGGCCTTGGCAGCCGGCGCAGACGGAGCCGGCCTGGAACTGGAGCAGGCGTTGGCGGAGCGATTCGCCGGTGGTGGTGCGATAAGCGTGTTCGAGTTCGGTGAACATGCCCGTCCAGACGGCCTCGACGGGCTTGCGGCCCTTGGGCGGCGGCAGGAGGAACTTCCGCTTTTGGTCGCCGTGCAGCAGCAGGTCGCGGACGGCCTTGGGAAGGTCGCGCCACGGGGTCTTCTGGTCGAACGGCACCTGCTCGGCGAGCGCCCGGGTGATCGCGTTGCGGCGGATGAGCGTCTTGCGGGTCGCGCATTTCCAAGGCTTCACGACGCCGTCATGAATCGACAGGGCTTCGTCGCGAATGGAGAGGCTTTCCTGAAAGCGCATCTGTCGGCCGAGACCACCGCAATCGGGGCAGGCGCCTTCGGGGTGGTTATGCGAAAGCGCCCGCGGGGAGATGGGCTCGTAGGTTTCTCCGCAATGCTCGCAGGCGAGGTGGAGCGAGAGCACGTGTTCTTCCCAGAGTCCGTCTTTCTCGGCGAGCACGCTCGCGCGGTGACGGCCTTCGCGGAAAGCGAGCTCGAGCGAGTCCGCGAGGCGGCTGCGCTGATCGGGCCCGGCGACGATGCGGTCGACCACGACGTCGAGCAGCTTGGACTCGCGGCCGGTGAGTAGGCCGGCGGCTTCTTCGAGCGTGGCGACGGTGCCATCCACGCGGACGCGGGAGAAGCCGCGTCGGCCGAGGTCGGCGGCGGCTTCGAGCAGCACGGAGGGCTTATCCTTGGCGACGGGCGCCACGACCATCAGACGCGTCCCGGCGGGGATGCCTTCAAGGGCTTGGAGATTATCGTCGAGGGAGCGGCGGCGGACGGGGTGGCCGTCCTTCAGGCATCGGCGGTCGCCGGCGATGATCCAGAGCGGACGGGCATGGTCCGCGATCTCGGTCAGGGTGGCGACGGTCGAGCGGGGGTTGGTGTTGCCGCCGGTACGCTGGGCGATGGCGATGACGGGGGAGAGCCCCCGGATGAAATCCACGTCCGGGCGAGGGGCCGAATCCAGCATCCCGCGGGCCTTGGCGGAGAGGGATTCGAGGTATTGGCGGCTGCCCTCGGCGTGCAGGGTGTCGAAGGCCAGGGACGACTTGCCCGAGCCGCTGACCCCGGTGATGACGGTCAGCTGATAACGCGGGATGGTCAGTTCCACGTCCTTGAGGTTGTGGGTGCGGGCTCCCTTGATGTGGATGGGCGGGTTCAGGACAGCGGACGATACCCTGTCCGCCTTCCGGGAGAAGGCGGAAGTGGCCGGGCCGTTAATAAGTCGTCCCTTAATCCGCTTTTACCTCTTTCGGCAAACTGTCAGCCTACAGGGATGCCACGCCTCTTTCTTGCCCTGCTGATCCTGTTCACCGCCCGCGCTTCGGCCGACAAACTCGAGCCCCGCGTCCTCTTTCTCGGCGATAGCATCACGTACGGCGGTAATTGGACGGTCTACGTCGAGTCGGCCATCCGCGCGCAGAAGGGTATGGCTCGCGCGACGATCGTGAACATGGGTCTCTCGAGCGAGACGACTTCGGGTCTCTCCGAACCCGGCCACGCCGGCGGCAGTTTCCCTCGTCCTGACCTGCACGAACGACTCGGCCGCGTGCTCTCGCAGTTCAAGCCGACGCTCGTCGTCGCCTGCTATGGTATCAACGATGGCATCTATCAGCCGCTCGACGCCACGCGTCAGCTCGCCTTCCAGGATGGCATCATCAAGCTGCGTCTCGCCTGCATCCGCGCCGGCGCGCAGATCGTCGTCGTCACGCCTCCGCTCTACGCTCCGGATAATCGCGCGAAGGATGCGATCAACTACGACGGCGTGATGGAAGCCTACGGCGCGTGGCTCGTCGCCCAGCGTTCCGCCGGTTGGCAGGTCATCGACATCCATCATCTTCTGCATCAGTCGGTCGACGCCGCCAAGAAGGCCGATCCGACATTCATCTACGCGAAAGACAATCTCCACCCGGGCGAACAGGGGCATCTCTTCATGGCGAAGGCCGTGTGGGCGTCGCTCGCGCCGATGATGGACGCCGTCACCTGGATACCGCCCGTGCCCCAGCCGTAGGGCAGCGGCATTTCGCGCGAACCAAATGGAACCTGGTAGCCAGGAATCGCCACGGCTTTCAGAATCGCGC
>RFRI01000102.1 GCA_009924535.1 Verrucomicrobiota bacterium | reverse complement strand
CGATGATCAAGTAGCTTCACTATTCTTTTCGATTTACAACCAGAGCGCCCCGGCGGATATACCAGCTGAAATTTATCTTAATGAAACACCACTGGATCACGCCGCCCTTGAAGAATGGCTCTCACAGTTACGGGGAGCAAAGGTCTCGATTAAAGTTCCACAACGAGGCGAGAAAGCTGAGTTGCTACAAACTGTCGGAAGAAACGCTCATTACGCACTCGTGCAATTCCTTAGTAAACGAGCAACAGATGCCGCAGTCTCAGGTAAAGCCTTGATTGAACTTGAAGAAGAACTTCAATTAGAACGAACTCCGCTACGTATTGAATGTTTTGATATTTCAAATATTTCTGGCACATCTGTGGTTGCATCTATGGTGGTCTTTGAAGATGGCTTAGCTAAGAAATCCGAATATCGCCGTTTCATCATCAATACGCACCACTGCCCTGACGCCTGGGCGCTCGCCTTCCCCGACGGTCGCTTCGGCGACGCCGAAGTGAAGTTCGTGCATGAGCCCGTGCTCCTCGAGACCGGCGGCGGACTCGCGAACATCGCCGGCCTGCTCGGCGAAGACGACAAGGACCTAGTCCTCTGGAACGGCGACATCCTCTCCGGCTGCGATATCGCCGCGGCCTACGCGCATCACCGCGCCAACGGCGGCGCCGCCACGCTCGTCGTCCGCGAGCAAGGCCCGAACCGCAACGTCCGCATCACCGACGAAGGCTTCGTGACCGACCTGCGCGACCGCCTCGGCAAGACCGACCCCGCTTACCAGTACACCGGCATCTGCGTCGTCACCAAGGCCTTCGCCCAAGGGGTGCCCGCCACGATCGAATCGCTCGTCGAACACTTCCTGCGCCGCCTCCAAGCCGAACCCAACAGCATCCAAGGTTTCCTCGACGGCTCCGCGACCTGGCATGACCTCGGCACCGTCGAGGAATACCAGGCCGTGAAGGCCGAGCACGAGAAGCCCGTGCGCGGCGCGATCGCTCCCGCCGACGCCGCCAAGGCGCACGGCTTCGAACTCACCGAGGGCGGCGCCGTCCTGAAGGGCGGTTCGGGACGCAAGTTCCTCCGCATGCGCAAGGCCACGGGCGAATCCGCCGTGCTGTGCGTCTACGATGACTCGCGCCCTGAAAACCAGCTCTACGGCGCCATCGCGGGCGTGCTCCGCGACAAGATCGGCGTCCAGGTCCCGCGGGTCCTCGCCGAAGACAAGGCCGCCGGCGTGCTCATCCTCGAAGACCTCGGCGACGTCGACCTCTGGTCGCTCGCTCAGGGCAAGGAGTTCCCGTGGGCGCCCGTCGCCTCCGCGCTCGAGCAGGTGGCCGGCATCCATCGCCTCGGCGTCGACGCCTTCGCCGGCTCCGGCATCACGCTCATGGAAGCGTTCGGCCCGAACCTCTACCAGTGGGAACGCCAGTATTTCCAGGACAACGTGCTCGGCGGCCGCAAGCCCGACCGCGCCGTCGCCGACGAGATGGGCTCGCTCGCCAAGGAACTCATGGGCCAGCCGGTCGTCACCATCCATCGCGACTTCCAGTCGCAGAACATCATGGTGCGCGACGATGCCGCCTGGCTCGTCGACCTCCAAGGCCTGCGCCACGGCTGCATGTTCTACGACTTCGCCTCGCTCGCCTTCGACCCTTACCTCACGCGCGACGACATGGACCTGTGGCGCATCGAGATCGAGGACCACGCCCGCGAAGTCTCCGGCTGGCAGGGTTCCAGCGACGAGTTCTCGCACCTCTTCCACGTCGCCGCCACGCAGCGCCTCCTGCAGGCCTGCGGCGCCTATGGTTTCCTCGGCCACAAGAAGGGCCGTCCGGAATACCTCGCGCACCTGCCGCAAGGCCTGCGCAACCTGACGATCGCCGCCTCCCTCTGCGGGAAGCGACGGATCGCCAAGCTGGCGGAAGAACTCGCGGGCGTCCCCGCGAAGGTCAGCCGTTGACCTTGTCGTCGAGGAAGCGGACGACCTCGTCTTCGGTCATGCGGACCTGCTCCAGCGTGTCACGGTCGCGGACCGTGACGCCGGCGCCCTTCTCGATGGTGTCGAAGTCGATCGTGATGCCGTAAGGCGTGCCGATCTCGTCCTGGCGGCGGTAGCGGCGGCCGATGGCGCCGGCGGCGTCATAGAAGACGTTGTGGCGCTTCTTCAGGCGACGGTAAAGGGCCTCGGCGCGTTCGACGAGCTCGGGCTTGTTCTTCACCAGCGGGAAGATCGCGGCCTTGAAGGGAGCGACGCGGGCCGGGAGGCGGAGCACGACGCGCTTCTCGCCTTCGACTTCGTCCTCATGATAGGCGGTGGTGAGCAAAGCAAGGAACACGCGGTCGACGCCGACGGAAGGCTCGATGACGTGCGGGATGTAGCGGGCCTTGGCCACCTCGTCGAACCAGTCGAGCTTCTGGCCGGAGACGTTGCTGTGCTGGGTCAGGTCGAAGTCGCCGCGGGCGGCGACGCCCTGGAGTTCCTGCACGCCGAAGGGGAACTCGAACATGATGTCCGTGGTGCCCTTCGAATAGTGGGCGAGCTTCTCGGTCGGGTGCGGATAAAGGGAGAGCTTGGCGCGCGGGATCCCGATGGACTCGAACCAAGCCAGGCAACCTTCGATCCAATCCTTATGGGCCGTGGCCCAATCGGAAGCGGGCGAGATGAAGTACTCGATCTCCATCTGCTCGAACTCGCGGGAGCGGAAGATGAAGTTGCGAGGATTGATCTCGTTGCGGAACGCCTTGCCGATCTGGGCGATGCCGAAGGGCAGCTTCACGCGGCCCGTGTCGACGACGTTCTTGAAATTGATGAAGATGCCCTGCGCGGTCTCCGGGCGGAGGTAGGCGGTGGCGGAGGCGTCCTGCATCGCTCCGACGTACGTCTGGAACATCATGTTGAACGAGCGGGGCGGCGTGAGCGAACCCGGCTTGCCCGTGGCGGGCGAAGGGATGAGCGCATGCTCTTCGGACTTGGACTCGGTGTAATCCTTGAGCACGACCGGCTCGAGCGCGCCCTGCTTGGCGAGCTTGCGCTTCATGTCGTTGGCCATCTCCTCGGCCTTGGCCTGCATGCCGTCGTCCTCGAGGACGGAGACGTAGCCGATGGTCTCGCCGGCGACGCGCACGGGGGCGAAGAAGAGCTGGTCGGCGCGGTAGCGCATCTTCGACTCCTTGCAGTCGACGAGCGGGTCGGTGAAGTTGTCGATGTGACCCGAGGCCTTCCAGGTCGTCGGGTGGTGGATGATCGAGGAGTCCAGGCCGACGATGTCATCGCGGCGGTGGACAAAGTCCTGCCACCAGGCCTGCTTGATGTTGTTCTTCAGCTCGACGCCGAGGGGGCCGTAATCGAAGAAGCCGTTGAAGCCGCCGTAGATGTCGGAGGAAGGGAAGACGAACCCGCGGCGTTTGCACAGGTTGATGATGGATTCCATCTTGTCGGTCGGATCGGCCATGGCGGGTAAGAGCCCACACCTATCCCCGCTCCGGGGGTCCGCCGCAAGCCTGTTCCCTCAGCGGGCGCGGGGCTCCGTGGTCAGGCCGGACGCCTTCTTGGACCACGTCCGGGCCGCTTCCGAGACCGCGCGGAACACCGAGGAGAATTCCGCCGAAGCCTCGTTCATGCGGGTCTGCGAACCTTCCAAGGAGGCGGAAAAGGCGGCCAGCGCCGCTCCGGCGTCGGCCATCCGCACCTGCAGGAGAGCCAGCGTCTCATCGTCCATCTTGCGATCGGCCTGTTCGACCGCCTCGCGCAGGCGGGCGCAGGCGGCGATCAGGCGGGTGCTCTGCGCATCGAGCTTGCCGTCGCCGGTCGCCTCGAGGACGGCGCCGGTACGACGGACGAGCATCGCGGAGAAACGGGCGGCTCGCTCGGGATCGGTCGCGTCGTGGAAACGATCCAGATCGCGCTCGAGCTCCGCGGCGATACCGACCAGGTCTTTTTCGGCGAGGTCTTCGAGCTGCTGGACGAAGTCGGCGATCTTGGCCTGCAGATGCGTGCTGAGCGGAGGGATCTCATCGGCCGCCAACGGCTCCTTCCAGGCGGCCGCGGAGGCGTCCCAGATCAGCTCGACCTGCAGCATGCCCGACGCCGGGCTCACCGCCACGAGGCGCGCGCGGAGACCTTTGGCGACTTCGGCGCGCAGGCGATCGCCACGCAGCCGGTCGGCGAAGCCGCGATCTTCCAGCGTCCCGGGATCGAGGCTGAGCCGGACCACCGGACGAAGGCAACCCGTCGCGTCGGCGTCGAGACCGATGGAACTAACCTGACCCACCGTGACACCCTGCACCCGGACGGGCGTGCCGGAAGAGATGCCTTCGACCGAGAAGGCCGGACGAAAGACCACGGAGACCAGCGGAGCGGACCAGGCGCGCCACCAGGAATAGCCTGACCAAAGCATGGCCAAGCCGAGGACGGCCAGCATCACGCCACCGAGGGCGCGACGGCTCATCCGGCGGATTGCGGATAGCTGCCCAGCCACTTCACCACTTCGCAGCGACCCTTCAGTTCGGTGACGGCGGCCTGCACGGCCGCGGTGTCCCAGTGACCCGGGAAATCGATGAAGAAGAGGTACTCCCAAGCGCGACGATGGCTCGGGCGGGACTCGATGCGGATCAGGTTGATGCCGCGATCGGAGAAAGCGGCCAGCGCGCCTTGGAGCGCGCCCGGCTCATGCTTGAGCGTGAGCACCACGCTCGTGACCTCATCCTTCGCGCCGACGGCGTTGGCGGCCTTGGCGATCACGAAGAAACGCGTGGCGTTATCACGGCGATCCTGGATGCCGCGGGCAAGGATGGGCACGCCGCGTGATTCGGCGGCGGTGGCGGAGGCGACGGCGGCCTGACCTTGCGGATCGCGGGCGATGATCTCGACGGCGGCGGCGGTGCTGTCGGTCTCGACGAGCGCGGCGCCCGGGACGTGGCGGGAAAGCCAACCGCGGCACTGCGCGAGGGCGATGTCCTTCGAGAGGACCTTCTTCACCTGATCGAGGGGACCTTGGCCGACGAGGCACTGCTCGACGGAGAGCGTGACCTGAGCCACGACCTTGAGTTCGGACTCGGCCAGCAGGTCGAGCGAGTGGCTCACCACGCCTTCGGTGGAGTTCTCGACCGGCACCACGCCGTAGGACGCCTCGCCGGATTCGACCGCGGCGAAGATGTCGCCGATAGCGCGGAGCGGGAGCGACGGCACGCTGGTTCCGAAGGCGCGGATCTGGGCCTGCTGGGTGAAAGAGCCTTCCGGCCCGAGGTAGGCGACGGGGTTGGCCATCTGGGCGCCGATGGAAAGGGAGATGATCTCGCGGTAGACCGCGCGGAGGCCGGAAGCCGGGATCGCGGGCGCGGCTTCGGTGATGGAGCGAAGCAGCTGTTCTTCGCGTTGCGGCGCGTAGACCGGCGCGCCGGACTTCAGCTTCGCTTCGCCGATGGCACGGGCCACCTGCAAGCGCTCGCCGAGCAGCTTGAGGATCTCGCGGTCGATGCGATCGACCTCACGGCGGTGCTCTTCGAGGCTCATTCGGCGGGCTTCTCGTCTTCGGGCGGGGTCTCCGTCGCGATCGCGGCGGAGGACTGGTCTTCCAGGGGCAGGCCGACTTCGGAATCGCCAACTTCGACCGGGGTGGTCGCGCGGGTGATCCACTCGGAGATCTGGGCGGGCGAAAGGACGTCGGAAGCCGGCAGCTCGCCGAGCGAACGCAGGCCGGTGAAATCGAGGAACTTGTCGGTCGTGCCGTACTGGATCGGGCGGCCAGGCAGGTCGGCGCGGCCG
>RFRI01000101.1 GCA_009924535.1 Verrucomicrobiota bacterium | reverse complement strand
CCGTGTCGGGCTCGATGGTCCAGGCCTTGCTGCGGTCGAGGTTCTCGGGCGCGACTTGGGCGCCGTCGACGCGGAGTTCGAGGCGGCAGATGATCTCGTCGCGGGCGGCGGCGGTGACGATGTTCGGCGGAACGATGAAGCGCACCTCGATGGGCGTGCCGCGTTTTTCCGAGAGAGTGAGGGATTTGAGCCGGGGTCCTGCCGGGGTCGTCTCCGCTTCCTTTGATTTTTCCTTCTTCGTGTCCGCCGTCTTTTCTTTCGTCGTGGTCGCCGTCGGTGGTTTGCCGGGCGGCGCGGCCGGTTTCGGCGGCGGCGTGGCCTCCGCCTTGAGATAGCCTTCCTTCGTCGCGAGGACGAGGTAAGCCGCGACGGAATGCACGCAGAGCTTTCTTCGGCCGACGGAGACCTCGCAGCCGCACTCGTTGCGCTGGAAGGTGATCGAACGGAGGTTCCAGCGGGCCTCGCGGGACTCCGTGCCGTCGTCGACGAGGGCTTCCGCGACCGGGGGCGTCCAGAGGGCTTTCTTCACCTTGCCCTTGGCCACCAGCTCCTTGGCAAGGAGCACGGTCGCACCGCCCGCGAGATCGATGAGATCGTCTTCGGAGATGTTGGGCAACGGCTGACGCGGCGCCATGGTGAGGGTGTGCGGTGAAAAGCGACGTCCGAAAGGACGCGCCAAAGGAGGGAAAACCTAGTGGGAAGACGGTTCGCCTAGACGGCGACGTCTTGGACCGGGACTCCTGGGTGCATCTCGAAGATGCCTACGGGGGTCGTCGGGCCTGTCATCACGATGGAATAATCATCACCGATGCCAATGATAATCTGACCTCCCGGCATATTAACGGTCAAATCCGCGTCAACTAGGCCCATTTTACGGGCTACGGCGGCCGAAGCCGAAGAGGAGGAACCGGAAGCCATCGTGTAGCCCGCGCCGCGCTCCCAGATCTCGATCCGCACGTTCCGGCGGTCGATGACCTTCATGAACTGGACGTTGGTGCGGTTCGGGAAATTCGGATGCACTTCGAGGTGCGGACCGTAGGTCTTGGCGAGGTCGGGCGTGAGGTCGTCGACCGGGATCACGCAGTGCGGGTTGCCGACGGTGGCGGCCCAATACTTGAAGGTCTTGCCGAGGACGGTGATTTCTTCGCCGAGGACTTCGCGGTCGGCGCCGATGTGCGGGATGACCGGCGCGCGGAAGGAGACCTTGCCCATCTCGACGCGGATGCGGTTGCCGCCGTCGAAGACTTCGCAGCGGACGATGCCGCCGATGGTGTGCAGGCGGAATTCCTGGCCTTCCTGGATGCGCTTGGTCTCGAGAAGGTGGCGGCAGAAGATGCGGATGCCGTTGCCGGACTTCTCGGCCTCGGAGCCGTCAGGGTTCAGGATACGGAGGCCGAAGGTGCCGTCGGTGCGTTCGATCGGGCCGTAGAGGATGCCGTCGGAGCCCAGGCCGAAGTGGCGGTGGCATACCTTGCGGATGGCTTCGGGCGAAAAGAGGGTAGGGCAGTCCTTGGGCTCAAGGACGAGGTAGTCGTTGCCGAGGGCGTGGTATTTCGCGAAACGCATGTTCGCCTTCTGATTGGGCGTTATGGGCGGGTTTTGCAAGCAAGGGGTGCGGCGGTCCAACTGCTTGCTTTCTTTCTCCGGTCGACGGGCTTAGAAGATGGCCATGCGCCTCCTGCCCCTGGTTGCCTTGTCTTGCGTGCTCTCCGTCTTCGCGGCGGACAAGCGCCCGCCCAACATCGTCCTGCTCTATTCGGATGACATCGGCTGGGGCGATCTGGGCTGCTACGGCGCGAAGGTCATCCCGACCCCGAACCTCGACAGGCTGGCCTCGCAGGGCACGCGCTTCACCGCCGGCTACTGCACGTCCGCCACCTGCACGCCCTCGCGCTACTCGCTGCTCACCGGTGAATATGCCTGGCGTCGACAGGGTACCGGCGTCCTCGCCGGAGACGCCCGCCTCATCATCAAGCCCGGCCGGCCGACGATGGCCGCCAGCCTCGCCAAGCTCGGTTACGCCACCGGCGTCGTCGGCAAGTGGCACCTCGGGCTGGGTTCGGGTGACGTGAACTGGAACCAGAAGATCGACCCCTCGCCCAACCAGATCGGCTTCACCTATTCGTTCATCATGGCCGCCACCGGCGACCGCGTGCCGACGGTCTTCGTCGAGGACGGCTCCGTCGTCGGCCTCGACCCCAAGGACCCTATCGAGATCAGTTACAAGCAGCCTTTCCCGGGAGATCCTGACCTGACCACCGACGCCGAACGCGCGAAGCTGAAGATGGATTGGTCCCACGGCCATAACATGGCGCTCGTCAACGGCGTCGGCCGCCTTGGCTGGATGAAGGGCGGCAAGTCGGCGATCTGGAACGACGAGACGATGGGCGACACCTTCGCCGACAAGGCCTGCGGCTTCATCGCGCGCAACAAGGACAAACCTTTCTTCCTCTACTACGCCTCGCATGAGAACCATGTCCCGCGCGTCCATAACCCGCGTTACGCCGGCAAGACGCCGCTCGGTCCGCGCGGCGACGCCGTGGTGGCGTTCGACGATCAGGCCGGCCGCATCCTCGCCGAGCTCGATAAGCACGGCCTCGCCGAGAACACCCTCGTCATCTATTCCTCCGACAACGGCCCGGTCCTCGACGACGGTTATAAGGACAAGGCCGTCGAATTGAACCAGCAGGCCGGCCACACGCCGGCCGGCCCGTTCCGCGGCGGGAAGTATAGCATCCTGGAAGGCGGCACCCGCGTCGGCTTCATCGCCCGCTGGCCCGGCCGCACGCCTGTCGGCAAGGTTTCCGACGCGCTGATGTCGCAGGTCGATCTGCCCGCCGTCTTCACCACCGTCGCCGGCGGCGACCCCGCCGATTTCCTGAAACTGGATTCCGTCGACACGTCCGCGGCCCTCACGGGCGGAGCCGGCCGCGAGACGCTGATCTCCAGCACGCAGGGCAATCAGCTTTCGATCCGCGACGCGCGCTGGAAGTTCATCTCCGGCGTCGGCGCTCCCGGCAAAGGCAAGAAAGCCCAGGGTCCGGTCATCGCCTTGCTCGGGTCCGAATCCGAGCAGACGAACGACAGCCGCGACCAGTCCGGCCCGCGCCTCTTCGACCTCCAGGAAGACCCCGGCGAACGCAGCAACGTCGCCAAGGAGCATCCGGAGATCGTCGCGCGCCTCAAAGCCTTGCTGGAAGCGCAACGCGCCAAGGGCGTCGGCCAGCCGTTACCGAAGTAATCGGTCGATTAATTTCGGGTCGGCGCCTTCTCCCGACTTGAAGCGGAAGGATGAAGGGTGATGCTCGGCGCATGAGCCAGACCCCTATCCGAGTCCTTTGCGTCGGTGCCGGCCATATGGGACGTTCGCACGCCCTCGCCTATCACAAGCTGCCTGGCTTTCAGATCGTCGGCCTTGTGACCCGCTCCGCCGATTCCCGGGCCAAGCTCAACGCCGAACTTGGCGGTGGCTACGCGGAGTACGGCGACTTCCATGCCGCGCTCAAGGCCACCAAGCCTGATGCGGTGTCGATCTCCAGCTACCCTGACACGCATGCCGAATATGCCGTCGCCGCGCTCGCGGCTGGTTGCCACGTCTTCGTCGAGAAGCCGCTCGCCGTCACGGTCGCCGAAGCGGAGCAGATCGTCGCCCAGGCCAAGCAGGCGAAGCGCAAGGTCGTCATCGGTTATATCCTCCGTCATCACCCGGCCTGGACGCAGTTCATCCAGACTGTGCAGACGCTTGGCAAGCCGCTCGTCATGCGCATGAACCTTAATCAGCAGAGTTACGGCGACATGTGGAAGACCCATAAGTCCCTGATGCAGACGTGCAGCCCGATCGTCGACTGCGGCGTCCATTATGTCGACGTGATGTGCCTGATGACCGGCAGCCGCCCCGTGCGCGTCTCCGGCATCGGCGCGCGTCTGTCCGACGAACTCCCCGCGGGCATGGTCAACTACGGCCAACTACAGGTCACCTTCGCCGACGGCTCCGTGGGCTGGTATGAGGCCGGCTGGGGTCCGATGATGTCCGAGGAAGCCTTCTTCGTGAAGGACGTGATCGGGCCCAAGGGCTGCGTCTCCATCGTCGCTGGCAAGGCTTCGCAGGCGGGTAATTCCGCCGACGTCGATTCACACTCCGCCGCCCAGGCTCTCAAGGTCCATTCATCTCAGCTTGGCGCCGACGGTAAGTTCACCAAGCCCGATGAGATTGTGCCGACGGATGCCGATCCCGGGCATGACGGGCTCTGCGAGCGCGAGCAGGCCTATTTCGAGAAGGCGATCCGCGAGGACCTCGATCTCACCGCGCACATGGATGACGCCGTGAACTCGATGCGCATCGTCGCCGCGGCCGACCAGTCGTTCCGCGAAGGCCGGACCATCAATCTCTGAGCGGCGATGGCGCATCCGAACCTCGTCTTCATGGGCGTCTCCGGCTGCGGTAAGAGCACCGTGGCGGAGATGTATGCCCAGCGCACCGGCGCGACGCTGATCGAGGCCGACGGTTTCCATCCGCCGGCGAACATCGCGAAGATGAGCGCCGGCATGCCCCTGACGGATGACGATCGCGCCGGCTGGCTGGCCGCGATGGCCGCGCGTCTCGCCGAAGGCAAGGCACGGGGCGAAGCGATGGTCGTGACCTGTTCCGCCTTGAAGAAGGCCTACCGTGACCGCCTGCGCGAAGGGGATCCGGAACTCTTCTTCATCTTCCTGGACGGCAGTCAGGAACTCCTGCAGGCACGCCTCGATGCGCGCAAGGGGCACTTCATGCCGCCCGGCCTGCTCGGCAGTCAGCTCGCCACGCTGGAGCGGCCGAACCTTGCGACGGAGCAATGCCTGCACGTCAGCATCAGCCTGTCGCCCGAGCAGATCTGCGCGACCGTCGGCGTGGCCATGCGTCGCTTCGCCTGAAAAGCAGAAGGCCCGCGCGATGGCGGGCCTTCGTCGGTCAGGTGAGCCGGAAACTTACTTCTTCCAGACGACCTTGGACGGCTCGATGACGCTCGTCTTGTCGAGGGTCGGGAAGCCTTCCGGGACGGGCAGGGTGACCTTGCCGGTCGCGGCCCACTCGGTGGAACGGGCGAGGATGGTCTGGAAGCCCACGCAATGCAGGGCGTCGAAGGAGTTGTCGCCGACCCAGATGTGGCCCATCGAGGTCGTCACCACGCGGCCCTTGCCGAACGGAGCGAACCAGACCATCGGCTCATGCATATCGGTGCCGCCCGTGTCCGGCTTGGAGTAGGAGCTCGAGAGCACGTGCATGTGGTCGGCGCTGCCACGCATGCGACCGTAGAGTTCGTCCGTGGCGTGGAGCCATTCGGCCGGGAGGCCCTGCATGATCGGGTGGGCGGCGTCGCGGGTCTTGAGCGTGAAGATATGCTTCGCGCCGTGGCCGGAGCCGAAACCCTTCGTCGTGATCTTCTCGTCGGCGTCGACGAGCGCGACGGCCTTGCCGGTCTTGTCGTCGACCGCGATGCGGCTCGCGAACTTTCCGTCGCGCCAGCCGGCGCAGATCATCTCGTTGAAATTATCCCAGCCCGTGAAGGCGTTGTTGGCCGCGTGGACGTTGACGAGGCCGCCGCCGTTCATGACGAACTCGGTGAAGGAGTCCTTCATCGCGGTGCCCCATTCCGGGCCGTTGTAGTTGTTCACGATGACCTGGTAGTCGGCGAACTTCGGGGACCACTGTTCCCATTCGGCGGCGTGGGCCTGCTTGAAGGCGGCTTCTTCGGCGTTCCACTCCTTCATCGCGGCGTCGAAAGCCTTCTTGGCGGCGGCGTCGCCGGCCT
>RFRI01000011.1 GCA_009924535.1 Verrucomicrobiota bacterium | reverse complement strand
CTTGCGAAGTACAACATTCCCTACACCGATGATGAGGCGACCGATTCGCTGACCACGAAGCTCTCCCGCTTCTACGCCGATCGCACCCTGACCAAGAACCCCATCACCCCCGCCGATCAGGCCGAAGCCTACTTCCTTCTCGTGACCAATCGCCTCAGCAAGACGACCGGACAGGTCATCACCGTCGACGGCGGCCTCCACGAAGCGTTCCTGCGCTGATCCCGTGCGCCTCGCTCCCTCGTTCGCCTTGTTCGTCGCCTCATTCGCGGCACTTGGCGCCGAGGTGAAGCCTTTCAAGTGGTCCGGTGCCCTCAACGTGCCCGACCCCGTCGCCCTCTCCGTCGATGAAGCCGGTAGCGTCTACGTCTCTTCCACGACGCGCCGCAAGGTCGGCGACCTGGACATCCGCGAGCACGCCGCCTGGATTCCTGACGACGTCGCCCTGACCTCGCCCGAAGAGAAACTCGCTTTCTATCAGCGAGAGCTGGCGCCGGGTAAGCTCAAATCATCGCGGGGGGGCCTGAAGGATCATAACAAGGATGGCTCGATCGACTGGAAGGACCTCACGTTCCATAAGGAGACCATTTATAAGCTCACCGACACCGACGGAGATGGCGTCGCCGACAAGCTCACCGTCTTCGCCGAAGGCTTCAATTCACCCATCTCCGGGATCGCCGCCGGGGTGCTGTATTTCGACGGTTGGGTCTACGTCACCGCCATCCCCGACGTCTGGAGGCTCAAGGACACCGACGGTGACGGCATAGCCGACGTCAAGGAACTCGTCGCGACCGGCTTCGGCGGACATATCGCTTACGCCGGCCACGACATGCACGGCCTGCGTCTCGGACCCGACGGGCGTATCTATTGGACCGTCGGTGACAAGGGCACCAATGTCATCAGCAAGGAAGGACGAAAGTTCTCTTTCCCTCATTGCGGCGCCGTGTTGCGTTGCGAACCCGACGGTGCGGGTTTCGAGGTCTTCGCCTCCGGCATCCGCAATCTCCAGGAGATCGCCTTCGACGATTTCGGGAACGTCATCGGCGTGGATAACGACGCCGACCAGCCGAAGGAACGCGAACGCCTCGTCTACCTGCTCCAATGTTCCGACTCCGGCTGGCGCTGCCAGAACCAGTACATGAAGCTCCAAAGCCGCTGGATGATGGAGAACATGTGGCTGCCGAAAGGCGCCGCCGACCAACCGTTGTTCATCACCCCGCCGATCGCCAACTACTCCGATGGACCCGCCGGCTTCCTGCACGAGCCTGGCCACGCCCTTGACGGCGACCTGCGCGGACATTTCTTCCTCGACCAGTTCCCGAAGGGCAAGATGGACGCGTTCACCTTGGAACCTGAGCAAGATTCGTTCCGGCAGACCAACCTTCAGGTCGTCAGCAGCGGCATCATGGGCATCGGCATGACCTGGGGCACGGACGGACGAGGTTACTTCGCCGACTGGATGGGCGGGTATCCGCTGGATGGCAAAGGCGCAGTCTGGCGGTTCGATGTGGCCGCGAATATCGACAAGACCTCGGAACAGATCCTTTCCCAGCCATTCTCCGTAGCCATACCCAAGGACGAACTAATCGCCCTGCTCGGTCACCGTGACCAGCGCGTCCGCGTGAATGCTTCGCTCCGTCTCGATCGCCTTGGCGCATGGGATGACATGCTCGCCTTGGCCAAGAAGCCGGCGTCCCCTCGTCTCGCCCGCGTCCATGCCATCTGGGGTTACGGCATGGGGGTGCGTCATGGTAAGCTTCAAGATGTTGCCACTTCGTTCTCCCTTCTGGACGACGACGACAGCGAGATCCGCGTCCAGTCGCTCAAGGTGCTGAGCGAAGCCACCCCCTCCGAGGCCCTGATCTCCAGAGTGGCCGCGCAACTCGCGCAGAAGGACCTACGCGTCCGCACCCAAGCCGGCATCACCCTGGGCAGACTCGGCGGCAAGGTGCCGTTCGACTCGTTCCTACAGGACGCCGAGGCTGACCTGCGCCTCCCGTGGCTCCGTCATGGCCTCGTATCCGGTCTGGCCGCGACGCAGACCGCTGAAATCCTGCTGGCCAAGGCCCGAGCTGAGTCCGGCGCCCAAGCCGTCTTCGCCACGCTGGCGCTGGCCCGACAGAAGTCCCCGCTGCTTGGCGGGCTCCTCCAGCATGCCAACCCCGAGGTCGTCACCGAAGCCGCCCGGGCGATCCACGACGACGAAGGCATCCCTGCCGCCGCCGGTGCCCTGGCCGAATCCTTCGGAAAGGTTGACCTGCCGTTCCATGCGGCCCGCCGAGCCCTCAATGCGAACCTACGCCAGGGAGACGAAGCCGCCATTTCCCGGCTTCTCGCGTGGACGCTGAAGCAGCCGGATGGTTCGATCCTGCGCTCCGAGGCCTTGCAGGCCATGCTGGTCTTCGACCTGCCGCCGGTCCTCGACCTCGTCGACGGCACCGCCAAGAAATATGCCGCACGCGACAAGACGTCGATCACCCGCATCCTTAAGACGAGGCAAGCCGACCTCCTGGCCATCCAGAAAGCTGACGAACGTGCCGCCGCGCTCGAGCTCTTGGTGAAGTACGAACTGGATCTGCCCTTCCCCGTCCTGCTCGCGCTGGCGGAAGACCTCAAGGCCGCCCCGGCCGTGAGGTTGCAGACCCTGCGTCTGCTCGGCCGCAAGTCGATCGAGCCTGATGCGATCGTCCGCACGCTTCGCTCCGCCGCCGGCGAAGGCAATCCGTCGGAAGTCCGCATCGAAGCCGTCACCCAGCTTTTCGTACGTGACCCCCGATCAGCCATGGAGGTCGCCCGCCTGATCGTCGACTCCAAGTCCGCCAAGATTCCCGAGAAACAGGCCGTCGTCGCCGCCCTCCGCGGCCGCTCCGACGTCGGCTCGGCCAAGCTGGTGCAGGAACTTGTCGACCGTCTGGCCGCCCGTAAGCTCGACGCCGGTCTCAAGCTGGACGTCTTCACCCTGGCCCGCGAATCAGGTTCGACCGAAATCGTCAGCGCCCTCAGGAAGTACCTCGCCGCCTCTCCGAAAGGCGGCCTTAAGATGGCGTCGCCCGATCTGCCCTACGAATTGCTCACCGACGGCGGCGACGCGGTCCGAGGCAAGGCGATCATCAACGGTCACCTCGGAGCGAACTGCATCGCTTGTCATCGTGTCGAATCCGACGAGGGCAGCGAGGTCGGCCCCATCCTCCGACAGGTCGGCGGACAGCGCACCAAGGATGAACTTGCCGAATCACTGGTCGAACCGTCCGCGAAGATCGTGCAGGGCTTCGGCATCGAAACCATCGTCCTCAAAGATGGCACGACCCTGGCCGGCAGCGTCACCAAAGAGAGCGCCAAGACCCTTGATTTCAAACTCCCTGACGGGAAGACCCGGAAGATTTCCGTCGCGTCGATCGCCTCGCGGACCCCGCCTGTCTCGGTGATGCCGCCCATGCTAGGCATCCTGACTCCTGAAGAGATCCGTGATGTCGTCGCCTACCTTTCCGGCCTGAAGCCCAAGGCTCCGAAATCCAATAAGACGAAGAAATAGACTCTGCGTGGTTGAGTCCTTCGTCGGTTGGCCTGAAATAGGCGCATGCTGCTTCGCCTCCTGCTGCTGACCCCGCTGCTGGCTATCGCCCAATCTACCCATATCGCCGATTGGCAGAAGCAGTATGACCTTTGGTATTGGCCCGCCCAGATGTCTCGGCCGGAGAACGTCCGCTGGTCAGATTCGGGTCGTCTGATGGTCTACTCGTGGAAGGATACCTCAGGCCAGACGTGGAAACTGGTCGATTGCTCGACGGGGAAGATTCGTCCTGCTTTTGACCACGAGAAAGTGACGGCAGAGTTGACCGAACTCACCAAGAACAAAGTCACGGCGAAGAAATGGCCGTTCAGCCGGGTCGTCGCCCTGGATGACGGCCGCGTGCGACTCGAATCCGACACCGAAGCATGGATCGTCGAAGCCAACCAAAGGCTCACCCCGTCGCAACCAGGCAAGAAGTCCGACGCCGCGATGCCTGAGAAAACCGGCAAAGGTCCCGGGGAATCCAAGCGACTATCGTCGTCGAAGGTTCGCGCCGAATCCCCGACGAGCGAACACAAGGTAGAGCTCCGCAGTGGTAACGTCGTCCTGATCGATCTCAAGAAACCCAATGCCGAGAGCCGGCTCACCCAAGACGGCATCGAAGGTAAGGACGCATGGGTCGGCCCGGTCAGCTGGTCGCCTGATGGCCGACATTTCGCCCTTTGGCACGAACGCACGGTGCCGGTTCGCCAATACCTCGTCACGGATTCCGTCAAGCAGACCAAGAAGCCGATGTCATACGACAAACCAGGGGACGATCGCACGGAGCGCATTCCGTGGGTCTTCTCGGTCGACGGCAAGATCGCCGCCCGCCCGACGCCGGAGGTCTTGCCGCCCGCGCACACCACCGACCGTCTCGACTGGTCCGCGGATTCGAAGCGTCTGCTTTCGGAGTTCATCAAGCGCGGGTTCACCGGACACGGCATCATCGAATACGACGTCGAGCGGCGCTCCTGGCGCAGACTTCTCACCGAAGAAGACCCGAAGTTCGTCTACTCATTCGCCACCCGTTACCGTTACGACCTGAGCGAGGGACGTGCGCTCTGGCTTTCCGAACGGACCGGTTGGCTGCATCTCTACTCGGTCGACCTGAAGTCAGGCAAGACGCTGGACGCCGTCACCGGCGGAGCCTGGGTCATGAAGGAAGTGCTGAAGGTCGACGAGAAGGCCGGCACCGTCACCTTCGTCGCTCTCGGCCGCGTGGCGGGCGAAAACCCATACCATCAGCATATCTGCAAGGCAGGCCAGGGCCGTGCCATCGTCGACCTGACGCCTACCGACGGCAATCATGAGGTGACGTTCTCCCCTGACCGACGGACGCTCATCGACGCCGCCTCGAGGGTCGACCTGGCTCCGACCTACGCCCTGCGCAGCGCGATCGACGGCCACGCCATCGCCAAGCTCGGCGAGGCGGACCTTGGCCCGCTCAAGAAAGCCGGCTGGATGCCCGCCCTCCCCTTCGTCGCGAAGGACCGGGACGGCAAGACGGACATCTGGGGCGTCGTCACGCGCCCTTACCCCTTCGACCCCAAGAAGAAATACGCCGTCATCGAGAACATCTACGCCGGCCCTCACGGTTCGTTCGCGCCGCACGCGTTCAACTGGTGGCATCGCAATCATCGGGAGCTGTCGATGCTGGGTTTCTATGTCGTCCAGATGGACGGACGCGGTACCAACAACCGGGGCAAGGACTTCCATCAGGTCAGCTGGCGCAACCTCAAGGATGGCGGCTTCCCCGACCGGATCGCCTGGATGAAGGCCCTCGCCCAGATCGAACCGAACATGGACCTCGCGCGCGTCGGCATCTTCGGCGGATCCGCCGGCGGCCAGAACACCGCCCACGCCATGCTGCTCCATGGCGACTTCTACAAGGCCGGCGCGGCGGACTGCGGTTGTTACGATAACCGCATCGATAAGCTCTGGTGGAACGAGCAGTGGCTCGGCTACCCGATCGGCCCCTGGTACGAGGAGAATTCCTGCGCTCGCTATGCCGCGAATCTCCGCGGACGCCTCTTCCTGTCCGTCGGCGAATCCGACACCAACGTCGACGTGAAGTGCAGCTATGATTTCCGCGATGCCTTGCTGGCCGCAGGCAAGAAGGAACAGTTCGAGTTCCACGTCGTCCCGGGTGCCAACCACGGCGCCGGCGAATCGAACGAGATGCGCGAGAAACGCGCCCGGTTCTTCGAATCGGCCCTCGGCAAGCCTCTTCCCCTTTGAACATGACCACCCCCGCTCCCGGCCTGATCGAACTCAGGCTCAACAACGTCGGTCAGCTGTTCAATACCATGGACCCTTCGCCTTTCCATGAGCGCGACCTGGACCATGACGCGGAGGAGTTCATCCTGAGCTGGGCGCGCGAACATGAAAGTGACTCCGACCTGCGCATCCGGGTGGTCCTCCGACAGCCGGAGGACCCCGAGGCCGCCCGTCTGGTCCGGGAATCGATCCAGCACTATTTCGAATATCGCGCCCGCATCGCCCGCCGCGACCTCGGCGAGCTATTCCGCGAAGGGCGGACGTCGCTGCTCATCGGCTTGCTCTTCCTGGCGGCCACCCTCGTCCTGCGCGACCTGATCGCCGACGGGCCGCGCCTCTCCAACTTCATCCGCGAAGGCCTGATGATCTGCGGGTGGGTCGGCCTCTGGAAGCCCATCGACATCCACCTCTACCGTTGGTGGCCGCTCCAGGCCCATGGCAGGCTCTTATCGAGGCTTTCCAGCTGTCCGGTCGAAGTGGTCTTCGAGGCCCAATGACGGGGCTCCCCGCGCTTATGGCCGGGGTAAGCCGACGGGATATGACGAATTTTTTACGATGAGGCATTGACTGGGGGGACCCCCGGCCCCAATCCAAACCTTTCGCATGCAGAATTTCGCGAGCCAGTGCCTGGACCAGACCAAGGCCCTCCTCAAACTCAACTTCAATTCCCTTTCAGCCGATGGCACTGTCGTGCCGGTCGCCGGGGAAGTTTCCCGCGCCGATGAGCCCGGCCACGCCGCCCTGGCTTTCGGGGAATACTTCCGCGCCACCGGGGAACTGCACCTGGACCGCCAGAACATCGCCGAAATCGTCGCCCGGACGATCACCGCCCAGGTCCGCATCAGCAAGGGCTCCGACAACGGCATGGCCTTCGCTTGTCTCGGTCTTCTCGCCTTCGGCCCGACCCGTGAGCGCAACCCGGTCTGGGAGATCCTCGACGAGGCCACCCGCGCCCTCATCGACGAGCGCCTCGCCATCGAGACCGACCATCATGACCACGTCCAAGCCTTCGATATCGCCAAGGCCGTCTGCCGTTTCTCCTTCGGTCTGACCAAGAAAGACGAGACCGGTCCGCTGGTCGACCGTTTCATGGATCGCATCGCCGCCGCTTCCACGGGCGGTTTCCAGGATGAAGCCTCCAAGGCCGCCAACCCCGACAACTTCGGCGGCGCCTTCGACCTTTACGGCGTCGTCTCGCTGATCTTCATCCGCCAGTCCCTGCAGCTGCATGCCAATATCCAGCTGCGCGACTCCAAACTCCCGAAGCTCCGCTCGCTGGCGGAGAAGTATATCCGCGTCATCATGGACACCGTCCGGGAAGACGGCTTGGGCTGGTCTTACGGCCGCGGTATCGGCGCCTATGGCCAGATGCACTGCATCACCTTGCTCCTCCAGGCCCTGCGCGACCGCTGGGTGCCGGTCGACAAGGAGCCGCTCGCCCGCGACCTCGTCCGCCGCCTCTACGCCAATTTCTTCACCACGTTCTTCGACGCCGAGCACGGCCTGATCATCGTGCGCGACGCCGAGCGCGACACCATCCCGGGCCACACGACCCGCATGGCTAATTTCGACGCCGCGCGCTACCTGTCCCAGTGGTCACGCCTCGCCAAGACCATCGGCGGCGCGATGGACGTCGTGAAACCCGCCAGCCGTCTGCCGGTCTGCCGCTTCTTCTCGTTCGACAAATCCCCGCGCAAGGAACAAGGCCTGCTCTCCTATCAGGATCCGGCTTCCGGCCTGCATATCATCCTGCCGCTCGTCTCTTCCGGCACGCATCGTTTCTCGGACTCGCTGGCCTTCCCGCACATGCCGGGTGTCTTCGACTGGCCGTCGAACCAGCAGACGAGCCCGTTCATCCCCGAGTTCACCATCGGCGGCAAGGTCTACACGCCTTCTTTCTACGGTAAGAACGCACAGGTCGCCATGGGCACCAAGGCCGGCACGTACCACTTCCGCTACGACCAGCCTGACCTGATCGACCGCGACGAGAAGCTCTCGGCCAACGTCGCCTCGCTGAAGGTCGACTGGGAGTTCAATGGTGGCCGCATCGTCGCCCGTTACATCCTGACCGCCAAGTCCGCCGTCATGCTCGAGGAATTCCGTCTCGTGCTGCCGATCGCCGCGACGCATTCGCGCATGACCCCGGGCAACGCCCTGGTGTTGGGCGCCGAATCCCATCGCTGCGAGGTGATCAAGGACGACTTCCACTCTACCTGGGCCGAGACCAAGGTCGTGAGCGATAACTCCAAGCACCGTACCTGCTGGGGCAAGGTCCACTTCTACCAGACCCTCCAGCGTGACAAGTCGATGCCCCTGCGCGCCGGCATGACCTACGCCTTCGAAATCGCCTACCAGCCCCACGTCGTGCGGGCCGGAGACGCGGTCTGAGGTCGGTTTCCCCGTCCGTCGAGCCTTCGGGGTTGTCCTAGGCCGTTCCCGTGCCCTATTCCTAGGGTACCTTTTCATGTCCAGTTCGTTCTACATCACCACGGCCATCGACTACGCCAACGGCTCGCCGCACCTCGGCCATGCCTATGAGAAAGTCCTCTCCGACGTGATCTCGCGCCACATGCGCATGGGCGGCCGCAAGGTCCACTTCCTTACCGGCCTCGACGAGCACGGCCAGAAAGTCCAGCAGACCGCCCTCAAGCGCGGCGTCGAACCCCAGGTCCTCGTCGACGAGATCGCCGCGGTCTTCCAGGGCATGCTCGGCGACCTCAACATCTCCCACGACGACTACATCCGCACGACCGAACCGCGCCACAAGAAGGTCGTGCAGCAGTTTCTGCAGCAGCTCTTCGACCAAGGCCTGATCTACAAGGGACAGAAGACCGACTGGTATTCCACCCGCCAAGAACAGTTCCTGACGGACAAGGACCGCGCCCCGGACGGATCATGGCCTGAGATCTACGGAGAAGTCACCCAGACGACCGAGGAGAATTACTACTTCAAGCTTTCACAGTTTCAGCCTTGGCTCGTCGAGCACATCAAGTCTCACCCGGACTTCATCACGCCGCACTTCCGCCAGAACCAGGTCCTCGAGTTCCTCAAGGAACCGATGAACGACCTCTGTATCTCGCGTCCGAAGTCCCGCCTGACCTGGGGCATCGAGCTGCCCTTCGACCCTGCGTTCGTCACCTACGTCTGGTTCGACGCGCTGACCAACTACTACTCCGCCGTAGCCGATAAGGGACTTTGGCCCGCCGACGTGCATGTCATCGGCAAGGACATCCTGTCGCCGCCCCACGCCGTCTACTGGCCTTGCATGCTCAAGGCCCTCGGCATCGACCCCCCGCGCCAGCTGCTCGTCCATGGCTGGTGGACCGTCAATAACCAGAAGGCCTCCAAGAGTTCCGGGAACGCCACCAACACCCTCGGCTTCGCCGCCTCGCATGGGCCCGACGCGTTCCGCTTCTATCTCTGCCGCGAGATGGTCGTCGGACAAGACGCCGACTTCTCGACGACCACCTTCGAGAACCGCTACAAGGCGGACCTTGGCAACAATCTCGGCAACCTCGTCAATCGCCTCCTCAACATGGTCGGTCGTAATTACGCCGGACTGATTCCTGCCGCCGCGGCCGACGAAGATCTGGAAAAAAACCTCCGCCAGCTCTGGACCGATTCGAGCAAGAAGTACGGCGAAGCCTTTTCCGAATATCAGGTCAGCCACGCGCTCGAGGCCCTCTGGGTCTTCATCAGCGCGATGAACGCCTACATCGAAGCCCGCGCCCCCTGGAAGCTCGCCAAGTCCGCCGATGCCGCGGACCGTGCCCGCCTTGACTCATGTCTCGCGCACGTCGCCGAAGGCCTCCGCCTCGTCGGCACGATCCTGACGCCGGTGATGCCGGCCACCTGCGATAAGCTGCTGACGAACATCGGCCGCCCCGTCGCCACCCGTTTCGACGGCCAGCTCATTTGGTCCGAGGTCTGTACGGGCTCAAAGGTCGCGGAAAAGTGCATCCTTTTCCCTCCGATCGAGGCTCCGGCGGAAACTCCGACGGCCTGATTGGACAATTCCCGCGGAGACCTTACCTTCCCCGCCGTGGATCCCGTCAAGACCATCGACGAAGCTACCTTGCTCGCTGACGCCGAAAAGCGTGCCGGCGGCGAAGGTGTCGTGAGCTACACGTTTCCGTCACCCGAACTCGATCCGCTGGCAGTCCTTGAGACGTTGAACGAACCCGCCCTGCGCGGCTATTTCGAGAACCCGTCTCGCAAGCGAGCGCATGCGGCCGGTTCGCCTCTCCTCCAATGGGCCGGACGAGGCGATGAACGCTTCCTTCAGGCCGATCGCTGGCTCCGCGATTTGGACGCCAGCCTGACCTGCGTCGGTCCCCGCCCGCGCATCATCGCGACCTTTCCTTTCTATCCAGGGAACGCCACCGAGGGCGCCGAAGCCAAGCTCTTCCTGCCAGGCTGGCAGGTCGTCAGCGAGGATGGTCGGACGACCGTCACCCTGTGCGAACCCGCGGCGCCCGGCTGCGCCACCCGCCTGGCCATCCGCGCGGAAAGTTTCCGTAAGTTCAGCTACCGCTCCAATCCGACGCCACCTCGGGCCCCGGTACCGACCGTGCTTTCGGAAGTCGGGGGATCCTGGTTCCCGTCCGCGGTCATCCGCGCGACCGAACTGATCAAGGAAGGCTCTTTCGAGAAGATCGTGCTTTCACGAGCCTTCGACTGGCGATGCGCCGAACCTTTCAGCATCTACGCCACCTTGCACCGCCTGCGTCGCGGCAACCCGCAGTGCCACACCTTCCTCGTCGACGAGACGGATGGCGCCCTCGTCGGCTCCACCCCGGAGACGTTGCTCTCCTTGTTCGACGGCGCCGTCCGTTCGGAGTCGGTGGCCGGCACGACCCGTCGCGGCGAATCCGCGTCGGAAGACGCCAGCCTGGCCGAAGCCTTGCTCACCAGCGAAAAAGACCTCCGCGAACATAGCGCGGTCACGGCCTCGATCCTTCGGCGCCTGCGCATGGTAGGCGTCCTCGCCGCGACCTCGCGCAACGCGGAACTTCTCCGCCTCGGCAACGTGATGCACCTGCGCACGCCGATCGAAGGCACCATGCCGGCCGACCGCAGGTTCCTCGAAGTCGCCGGCGAACTCCACCCGACTCCGGCCGTCGGCGGCAAGCCCCGCGCGTTGGCCCTGCCCTTCATCCCCGGATTCGAACCGCACCAGCGGGGACTTTACACCGGAGCCGTCGGGTGGATCCGTTCTGATGGCGCTTCAGGTAAGCTCTTCGTGGCCTTGCGCTGCGCCCGGCTCAAAGGCTCCGAAGCGCGTGCCTTCGCCGGCGCCGGCATCGTGGCCGGCTCCGATCCCGACGCCGAATCGACCGAGACGGAGATGAAGCTGCGGACGATCCTCGAGGCGCTGATCTGAGGATGAAGGTCGTCCTTCAGCGCGTCCTCTCCGCTTCGGTGACCGTCAAGGGCGTCATCACCGGACAAATCGAACACGGCTATCTCCTGCTCGTCGGCATCGCCGCGGGGGACGACGAAGCGACCGTTCGCCGACTGGCTGCCGACGTCGCCAAGGCGCGTCTCATGTCCGACGCCCAAGGCAAGATGGGCGTCAATCTCCGTGACGCGGGTGGTCAGGCCTTGGCCGTGAGTCAATTCACTTTGCTGGCAGATTTCTCGAAAGGTAACCGCCCGTCGTTCAACGGCGCCGCCAAGCCCGAAGTCGCCAAGAAGCTCTTCGAACTGTTCGTCCAGGAACTATCCATGCAGCTGGGCCAGTCCGTGCCGACCGGCGTCTTCGGCGCCGACATGAGGGTCGAACTGGTGAACGACGGCCCCGTGACGGTGGTGCTCGAATAGTTTAGGCTTAACCTCCGCACCCGCCGGCCCTACCTCTCAAGCCTGCCCATGCTTTCCGTCCGCATCATCCCTTGTCTCGATGTCCATGGCGGCCGCGTGGTCAAAGGCGTCAAGTTCGAGGAACTGCGCGATGCGGGCGACCCTGTCGCCGTCGCGGCGGCCTATGAGAAGCAAGGCGCCGATGAGCTCGTCTTTCTGGACATCACCGCCTCCAGCGATGAACGCCGCACGATGGTCGACGTCGTCGAACGCACGGCGGATCAGGTCTTCATGCCGCTCACGGTCGGCGGCGGCCTTCGTTCCGTCGAAGACATCCGCACGATGCTCAACGCGGGGGCGGACAAGGTTTCGCTCAACACCTCCGCGATCAAGGACCCTGACCTCGTGCTCGCCGCTGCCCGCAAGTTCGGCAGCCAATGCATCGTCGTCGCCATCGACGCCAAGAACGTCGGGCCGGGCAAGTGGGAAGTCTTCACCCACGGCGGACGCAATCCGACCGGCCTCGACGCGATCGCATGGGCCCGCAAGGCGCATTCCCTCGGCGCCGGCGAAATCCTCCTGACCAGCATGGATCGTGACGGCACCGCCGCCGGCTACGATATCCCGCTCAATCTCGCCGTCTCCTCGGCCGTCGAAGTCCCCGTCATCGCCTCAGGTGGCGCCGGGAACCTCGACCATATGGCTGATGTCCTGAAACAAGGCGGAGCTAGCGCCGTCCTCGCCGCCAGCATCTTCCATTTCGGCACCTATACCGTCCGCCAGGCCAAGGAGCACCTCCGTGCCGCCGGCCTGCCCGTCAGGCTTTAGGCGACGGTCGGCGGGACGGCTTTCGGCATCACCAGGATCTTGTCCAGGCGATGGCCATCCATGTCCACGACCTCGAAGACATGGCCAAGCGCCTCGACGCGGTCGCCTTCGGCCGGGATCCGGCCAAGGGTACGCATGAGGAAGCCGGAGATCGCGGTGAAACGTCCGGAGCCTTCGCCCGGGAAACGACCGACGATGCCGGTTGCTTCGCGGAAATCATCCAAGGAGACCACGGCATCCACCAGCCAGCTGCCATCTTCGCGCCGACGCACGGGCTTGGGTTGGGCGATGGGGGAACCTTCGTTCGGCAATTCGCCGACGACGGATTCGAGGACATCGTTCAGGGAGACGACCCCGAGGACACGGCCGAACTCATCGGTGACGAGCGCGATGTGGATCTTATCCTTGCGGAACCTCTCCAGCAACTGCGTGCCCGTGCAGTTGGGCGGGACGATCGGAGATTCGGTCAGGAGGTCCTTGATCGAGGCGGTGCCGACGAGCGAAAGATTGGCCCAGAGACGCTTGACGGAGATGACACCGAGCGGCCGGTCCGGTGAGCCGCGGTATACGGGGAACCAGGTGTGCCCCGAGGCCACGACTTTGCGCCAGTTGACTTCGTCGGAGTCCTCGAGATTTAGCCAGACCACCCTGTTGCTCGGCGTCATGAGCTGTTCGGCGCTGATCAGATCAAGCGAAAGTGCGCCATGCACCATGCGATGTTCGGCGGCATGCAGCACGCCGGAGGCCATGCCTTGATCGACCATCATGCGGAGCTCGTCCTCCGACATCGTGTCTTCGGGCGCGCGCTTACGGCCGAACGCGAGCATGACGATGTCGGCGCACCAGCTCATGGAATTCACCAGCGGCGAGGACAGGCTGGCCACGAGGGCCATCGGACGAGCCAGGGCTGACGCCATTTTTTCGGATTCGACCAGGGCGAGGCGCTTCGGAACGATCTCGGCGAAGATGACGGTGAGGGCGCCGATGATGAAAGAGATCACGCCTTCCGAGATCACCTGCGCGTGTTCGACGAGGAACTCCCAACGGCAGGCGTTCAACCATGGCTCCAGCTTGCGGGCCAAAGGCGGGCCGCCGTAGATCGCGGCGATGATGCCACCGAAAGTCATGCCCACCTGGACCGTCGACAGGAACTTGGACGGGTCGGCCAGCAGCGCCAAAGCCTTGGCGGCCCCCTTGTCGCCGTTTTCGGCCATCCTGGCCAGACGCCGGCGATTGGAGGACACCAAGGCCATCTCGGCTAAGACGAACAAGGCGGTGACCAACAAGCAGGCGGCTATGAGAAGGATTTCCACTTTTAGGCCTGTTTAGGGGGTGTGGCTCTCCCCGTCAAATCCGCTTGTTCACATCCTGCCTCC
>RFRI01000002.1 GCA_009924535.1 Verrucomicrobiota bacterium | reverse complement strand
GGGTTCATAGGAATAATATACGACTGGCCTTCGGCCCGGTCAACCGGTGTTCCTCAGTCAGGCCTAGGGACCTTGCCTCAGGCCGGCTTCGTTTCGGCCGAGGTCATCGAGCGACGTAGGATATCGAGGATTCCTTGGACTTCCCAGTTCCGGGCCGCTCCGGCGAGCCCGAGCAAGGAGCGAGCTTCATGGATGTCGTCGGGGTGATGTCCCGGTGGCCAGTCGAGCCAGCTGCGGTCGAGGGCGTGCCGCGGGTCTTGCAGAAGGGGCAACAAGGCGTTCACGCACAGCGTGTCGGCACGGCCGTCGGAGAGCAGGCATGCGAACACGTCGTCGATGAGCCGCCGTCGTGCGGAGACCAATGGCGAAGAGGGTAGGGCGAGGGCCCAGTCGCGCAGCTGCGTTCGCCATTCGGGGCGGCGGCGATGCAGTTCGAGGTACTGGCCGAGCCGGCGGTGCGGGTGGCCCGCCGGTCGCAGGCCACGGAGGCGCCAGCGTCCGCACTTCTCCATGTAGAGGGCGTCGAGGCCGAGGATGAGCATCTGTTCCGGCGAATGGCTGCGGGCGAGTTCCGACATCGGGGCGCGATTCCCGCCGAGGCCGAGCGATTCCACGAAGAGCTCGTGGCACGCCGCATCCCAGCCGACGTCCTTGATGCGGGCGCGGGCGTGTTTCGTCTTGTTGCGGAAGCGTTCGAGCGCGCGGCGTTTCAGTCCCAGCGAAAGGTTCGGCTCGGCTTCGAGCACGCGTTTGGCGACCTCTCCCGAGCGGCCGCGCAGTTCGAGGAGCGCGTCCTCTTCGGCCAGGTCCTCGAGATCGCGCGGCAGGTAGGGCAGGAGCACCACCGTCTCCGGTCGGTGGCCGGCGAGCGTGGACACGTCCTTCGTGCCCGGGAGCAGCACCGCGTGGAGGATCACCCCGCCGAAGTGCGGATCACGGTCGTGACCGTGCGCGTGCCAGTCGGCGCAGCGCAGGTGGATCTCGATGTCGCCGCGGAGGCGTTGGCCGTCGACCAGGATCTCCGCGCCCAGGAAGTCCGGGCCAGCGCCGCGGTTCCAGTCGCCCTGGTGGATAATCTCAATCTTCGCGCCGGAGGCGGCGGCCATCGGGCCCCGGACTTCGCCGGAAGCCCAGAGACGTTGGATGGCGCGTTCGCCGATGGCGAAGGGGCCGTAAGGGCCGTCGATCTCCTCGACGCGGGCACAGGTGCTCATGCGCGCATCAAGGCCGAAACCGTGCCGCGAGGGAAATCAGGAGAAAGCCCAAGGGTAACGCACCGAATCCGCTTGAGGGAAGACCCCAGCCGCCGTTGAATCCCGCTTACGGAGAGGTGGCAGAGTGGTCGATTGCAGCTGACTTGAAATCAGCCGAGCCGCAAGGCTCCGGGGGTTCGAATCCCTCCCTCTCCGCCCCTTATTTCTTCGCCGTCTTCTCGGCGTACTGGCTGGCGGTCAGGGTCGTCCAGCCGTCCTGCTTGAGGAGGGCGGCGATCTTGACGAAGTCGTTGAAGGAGTCGTCGTTCCACATGCCGCAGTGGCCCTGGAGCAGCATCATGGTGGTGGGCTTCTTGGCCGCGTAGTCCTGGGCGAACTTGGCGAAGCTGACCTTGCCGGTGGCGACTTCCATGTTGAGCGTGCGGCCGAGGACCTTGCGCTTGGTCTCGTTCTTGGGCGGATACATCCAGATCGTGATCTCGGGCACGGCGTCCATGGCCGCGATGGTGGCGTCGTCGGCTTGGTTGAACGGTGCGCCGAAGGCATGGAAGGTCAGGCCGGTGGTCTGCTTGAAGATCACGCACGCGTCCTTGAGGTGCTTGGCCTGCGTGGCGACGTCGGGGCCGCGGAACTCCGCCATCGCCTTGCCGGTGGCGTCGGCCCAGCTGCGGTGATCCCAGCCGTGGTGCCAGAACTCGACCACGCCACCGTTCTCGATGGCGTTGGCCTTGATCCAAGCGACGTCGTCGGCGTTGGGTTGCGCGAGCGAATCGCAGATGACGCCCATCGTCACGACGGTCTTCTCGGTCTTGGCCCACTCGGCGACGCGCTTGAAGCCGGGGGCCAGGCGCTTCTTCTCGCCGGCCTTCACGTCGTCGAGCTTCCAGATGACGAACTTGTCTTCGGCCGCGGAGAGGGCGGTGACAGCAAGCAGGCTGAGCAGGGCGAGAAGGCGCATAGGGTGTTCTAAATCCGTTTGGCCAGGCCGTTGAAGCCTATTTCTTGGCGGGCTTCTTCGCTGAAGTATTGGCGGCGAGCTGTTGCTCCAGTTCCGTCAGGCGCTTCTGGGCGTCGGCGAGCATGAGCTTGTCGACGAGTTGGTTGTCGATCGACTTCAGGAAGGACTCGTGACGCGTGCCTTTGGCCTCCTTCGGCTGGTATTTGGCGAAGAGGTGGGCCCAGGCGTAGGCCTCGATATATTTCGCGGTCACGAAGCGAAGGTCGCCGCCATAATATTCGGCCAGCGCGAACTGGGCCGATCCTCGGCCTTGGAGCGCGGCCTTCTCCAGCCAGTGCACCGCCTCCTTCTGGTCGACGGCGACGCCGTCGCCATGAAGGTAGGCCTGGCCGAGTTCTTCTTGCGAGACGGCCTGGCCGGCTTCGGCGGCTTTGCGATACCAGCGCAGGGCTTCGGCGGCGTTCCGATTCGTGCCGACGCCGTGCTCATAGGCCCAGCCCAGCTTGTGCATCGCGTCGAGGTCGCCTTTCTCGGCCTCGGCCTTGTATTGCTGGAACGTGCGTTCGGTCGCCGGGGTCTGTTGCGCGCCGGCGAGGGCGGCCAGCAGCATCGCCAGCAGGGCGGGGAATCGGAGTAGGCGGGTGAAGGCGCGCATGGAAAGGGGGTGCGAAGATGGAACCCCGCGGCGGGTATCGAGTTGCGTACGTAATACGTCGGGTTGCATCGTCGGAAAGAAACGACATCCTTGGGGAATGAGCGAGCCGATGAGCCTAATCCCCAGGCCCGCGACCACGTTGGTGCGGATGCTGGTGGGAAGGGTCCAGGTCGTCGGAACTTTGCCGGATGGTCCCGTGCTGCTCTGCGGTAACCATAACAGCTACCGCGATGTCTTTCTCTTCGGGATGGTGCGGACTTCGGCCCGGCTGCTCGTGCATCCGTTGGTGTTCAGCTTTCCTTTCCTGAAAAAGTACGCCCTCCGCTGGGGTTTCGTGCAGGTGTCGATCGACGATGCCGTCGCCTTGCTTAAGAGGGGCGAGACCGTGGCGATCTGTCCGACCGGGCTCGTCGAGGCCTTGGGCGACGCTGAGCTGCCCTTCAAGACCGGTGCCGTGCGCATCGCGCAGCAGGCCGGTGTGCCGATGGTCCCGGTGTATTTCCATTACGGCAACTACCCTGGCCGATGGGTGACGCCGTTCTCCATCACCGTCCAGAACATGATCCTGTTCTGCCTCTGGCCGTTCTATCGTCGAGGTGTCACGATCGTCATCGGCGCACCGATGGATCCCGCCGGCGACGTGAAGGAGCGGACGAAGGCCTTGAAGGCGGCGGTGGTCGCGTTGAAGCCTTCGGCTTAGTCGGACGCGTTTTTTGGGCAATTAGCCGATTTGTCGCCCGGCTGTCACGTGATTGTGGCCGCCTCCGGCTGCTTGCGATTAGCCATCAGTAAGTCTTGCCCTAATTTGCCCGCATGGGCGTTCCTCATCTCATGCGCGTGATCAAGCGGCTTTCCGGGGCCGCGTCGATGGTCGTGGTAGGTCTCCTCGCCATCGTCGGGGGTCTCTATCTTTACGTGCAGGCGAGTTGCAATCTGCACGCCGTCGAGGACGGCAAGGTCTATCGCTCCGGACAGATGCCGGCCGAGCAGCTGGAGCGTTTCGTCAAGCAAGCCGGCATCCGCAGCGTGATCAACCTGCGCGGAGAGAACATCGGCCAAGGATGGTACGATCAAGAATCCCGAAGCGCGCGCCTATTGGGCGTCTCGCTCATCAACTATCCCATCAGCGCACGCTCCGAGCTTTCCGTCGAGCAGATGAGGAAGATCTCCGCTCTCATCCGTGACGCCGAGAAGCCGGTCCTGATCCATTGCGCCGGCGGGGCCGACCGCACGGGCCTGGCCAGTGCGCTCCATTGCGTCGACTCTGGTCTGCCTGTGCAAGAAGCGCTGGCTCAGCTCTCCCCCTACTACGGACACTTCCCCTATCTTCTCTGGGCGGATGCGTCCGCCATGGACGCGAGCCTGGACCGCTATCTCAAGGTCGCGCGCGTCCCCGTGGCGGGCGAGGTGCGATAGGTCGGCGTGCGGATCCTTGACCGACATGTCTTGCGCGAGTGCGGGGTCGCGTCCGCTTTGGCGACCGGCGCGTTCGTCTTCGTGCTGGTCGCCGGCAACATCGCCCAGCAGGTGATCGGAGCCGTCTCGACCGGCAAGGTCGATGCCTGGCAGGCGCTCGAGCTGGTCTGGCTGCTTTTCCCGACCGTGCTCCCTTATGCCTTGCCCATGGGCGTGTTGACCGGGGTCCTGATGACGTTCGGCCGCATGGGGGCGGACGGTGAGGTCACCGCGATGAAATCGGCCGGCCTGAGCCTCTGGCGGATCGCCTTGCCCGTCTGGCTCGCGGTGGCGGCCTTGGCGCTCTTCTCGGCCTGGCTCAACTTGCAAGCCGGGCCGGACTCCGAAGACGGTTTTCAACGCATCTTGGTCGGCGCCGCCGGAGGGAATCCGGCCGGACTCATCATCCCCGGGAAACTCAACCGTCAGTTCAAGGGCCTGCTCATCCGCGCCGAGTCGAAGGAAGGCGACGTGCTCAAAGGCTTCCGGCTCTGGCAGCTCGACGACAAGGGGGCGATCCGCCAGACGATGGTGGCCGAAACCGCGCGTCTCTCGCTCTCCGTCGACGCCAACGGCGGGTCGGTCCTGCGCGTCCGTCTTTCGAAGGCGCGGCTGTCGGCGCGAGGCGCGCAGGACGAACTCGATCTCCGTCCCGGCAGTTTCACGTCGGCCGACGAAGCCGTCCTGGAGTTCCCGCGCGACGATGCCGGCCATGTCGCCTACGTGAAACGCCTGCGCATGATGACGGCCGGCGAACTGATCGAGGCCATGGACAAAGGCTGGCAGCTGCCGCCGGACGCCCCGGCGGCGGACAAGGCGCTGGAAGTCATGCGGCTCAAGGTCCAGCTCATGTTCCGGATCGCCACGGCGATGTCAGTCTTCTCGCTTGCCATGCTCGCGGTCCCGCTCGCCGTCACCGTCGGGCGTGCCGAGACCAACGTGAACGCGGCCATGGCGCTCGGAGTGGCCTTGGGGTACTATCTCCTGACCTCGATGGCCAGCTGGGTCAAAGTCCCGTCGTTGCATCCGGAAGCGCTCGTGCTGTTGCCGAACCTCCTCGTCATCGTCATCGCCTGCTGGCTGATGGCGCGCGCGAGCCGGAGGTAGGGCGCGGACTTAACTCGCCTTCGGCAGCGCGTGCTTCACCGGTTCCATCGTGGCGAAGATCGGACGACCGTTGGCGCTGAGGATCGAGAGCACTTCGTCGCCTTTGGGCAGCAGGTGCAAAAGTTCGGAGCTGACGATGCAGGTCTTCCCCGACTTCAGCTTCACGCAGAGCAGGCGGGAATAAGGAGCGACGGTGCCAGGACGTTCGGAGCGAGGGCGGAGGAGGCGGAAGGGCATGGGGAAATCCTCCCGGCCGCGGGGTCACCGTCAAAGGACAACCTCTGGGGTGTTTTCCTAGGGTTTTTCCTTCTTCGGCACGAAAGCCTGGGCTTTCTTTTCGCCGTCCGCCTTCTGGTCCGGGGTCAGTTTCTGCAGGACCCTTTCGCGCAGGAGTTTCCGCGAGGCGGGCGAATGGCCGGTCAGCTTGCCTACCGTCGGATCGGCGGGCTCGACGTCGGCGATCAGCGACCACTCGTAGGCGGCCACCTGATCCCGGAGGTCGTAAAAGAGCAGGCTGGCCAAGGTGGCTTGGGCTTCGCGATGTCCTTGGAGGGCGGCGCGTTCAAGCCAGCGGACGGCTTCCTGGGGGTTCGCGGGGATGACGGGTATCGAGACGAAGCGAATGGAAGGGATCGCTCTTCCGGATAGGTCTTCTCCGGTCAGCGCCGAAAGCACGTGAGGGGAGATCTGCATTCCATGGGTGTCCGGGTTCAGGTGGATGACCGCGTCCATGCCTTTGTGGTAGATGACGCCGAGCAGATTCTGGGCGTCGGCATCGCCGGCCTCGGCGTTACGGCGGGCTTTGCCGAAGGCCACGCCGACGTCGACGGGGCGTTTCTTCGCCTCCGCGGCGGCGAAGGAGGCGTCTTCTTTCGCGCGTCGCTCGGCGGTCTCCTTGGCGCGGGCAGCCTCCTGTTCGCGACGCAGCTTGGCAGCCGTCGCTTCCGCCACCGCCTTACGACGGAAGCCCTCGTTGAGTTCCTTGGCGCGTTTTTGGGATTCCGCGATGCGCTCCTGTTCGGCGATCAGCGCGAGACGGGCGTGGTAAGCGAACAAGACGACCGCCGCCACGGCGAGCATGACGAACATCCCTTTGATGAGCGGCTTGAGCGGGTTCGGCGCCATGGGTGAGGAATATAGGAGCGAGTATTGAGTATCGAGTATAGAGTATGGGCGGGGCAGGTCGAATCGAGGGGGTTACGTCCGCCCCATGGCGTCCTGGTAGGGCTGGCCACCCTTGGCCGGCCGCGGCCGAGCAAGGATGCTCGGCCCTACCTGCTGGTCCAGATGCGCAAGCGGAGGCCGGGAATCAGGAAGTATGCTTCGGTCATTAATAGGCCCCATGGATAATCATCCGGTCACGGGTTTCCCTTTGAGTCGAGGTGATGAAAACCAGGGCAGCACACGGTGCTGCCTCACCCTCACGCTTGCGGGCGGGGCAGGGGCGCGTCAGTATCTGGGGATGAAAGCCTGGCTGGCCATCACGGGTTTCGTCCTCGCCGTTTGGGCGCAGGCCGCGCCTTCGGTGCCGGTCGAGCCGTTCGTCGTCGCCAAACTGTCCGCTTCGGGTGCTTACGCCCAGAAAGATTTCGCCGTTCTATGGGCGGCCTTCCGTCAGCAGTATCGGGTCGGCGCTAACGGCACGTTGGTCCAGCAGGACTTCGCTCGTACGCTCATCCGTAAGGTCGACGAGAACAGCCCCTTTGCTTTCTCCGATCTCACGCGGCTCTTCGGAGACAATGCCGTGGGCAAGACGGGACTGATGCGCGCCGAAGGCGCCGAGCTGCAGCGGACGCCCCTCAAGGTCCTGCGTACGCCCAAAGAAGCGGCCGAGCATGCGCGCGACGTCACGTGCCGGATGGCCGAGGTCCAGGTCGGCGCCCCGCTGACGGACCGGATCGTCGGCGCTCATGCGGCGGTGTTCATCCGCAAGGTGCCCAACGAATTCGACAAGGCGCTTGGCACCGACGACTTCGCCGGCTCGTTCAAGAATACCCCGGTCACGATTTTCCTGACGGATCCGGACGTCGTGCCGTTCGGGACGATCAAGGCGCACGTCGAACCGACGGACGGCGGGTTCAATCAAGTCGGCGAGCTCGCCGATTCGAAGGCCAACCAGGAACGCTTCCTGACGGCGCTCCAGGCCGGTGCGGAGTTCAAGGTCTTCTGGTTCAAGGAAGGCCTGTGCTACGTGTGCAAGGGGTCGGGACTCGTCGCCGGCAACTTCGACCAGAAGGGGAAGGGGGTACGTGCGTTCCAACTCAGCGGCGGGTCGCTCGCCGTGGATGAGAAATGCAAGACCTGCGCCGGCAGCGGCCGGCTGCCCCGTGGGCATGTGAGTGGGCTGGTGTGGGAGAAGGCGAAGTAGGGTATCGGGTCTCGAGTATAGGCTTGGTGAGGAGGCCATCCGTGCGCCTAGGGCAGCACGTGGTGCCGTCCCTGCCTGCGTAAACCTCGTCGTTCCTGTCATAGGGCTTTGGTTTGCAAGGATGGGCCGGGTCGGGAGACTGGGCGCATGCGCACCCCCGCCTTCGTCCTCGGCCTCCTGCTGGCCGTCACCGGCTTCGCCGCCACGCCTCCGCACCTCAAGCCCGAGGAAGTCCTCGCGCCTTTCGTGCAGCATGAGGAGATCGCCGGCGCCGTCGCGCTCGTCGCCAATCGCGAGAAGGTGCTCTCGGTCGCCACGGTCGGCTTCGCCGACATCGAAGCCAAGAAGCCCATGGCGGAGGATTCCGTCTTCTGGATCGCCTC
Source organism: Verrucomicrobiota bacterium (assembly GCA_009924535.1). GTDB lineage: Bacteria > Verrucomicrobiota > Verrucomicrobiia > Opitutales > UBA953 > UBA953. The sequence goes on along the minus strand of RFRI01000002.1, from coordinate 12,327 downwards.
GCAGTCGAAGGCCATGACCGCGGTCGCGGTGCTGATGCTCGTCGACGAAGGCAAGATCGCCCTCGACGATCCGGTCGAGAAGTACCTGCCGGAATTCAAGGGTCAGCGCGTCGCCGGACCTAAGCCCGTCGCGAAGCCGGAGCCTAAGGACAAGAAGAAGGGCAAGGACGCCGTGGCCAAGGCCGCCCCCGCGCCCGAGCCGGAGCCCGTCGCCGCGATCCACCCGATCACGATCCGCGAAGTGCTCTCACATGTCAGCGGCCTGCCGTTCAAGTCCGAGGAAGAGAAGCCCACGCTCGACGGCTTGCCCCTGGCGGAAGCCGTGAAGACCTATGCCAAGGCGCCGCTCGCGACGCAGCCGGGCGCGAACTACCAATATTCCAACGCGGGCATCAACACGGCCGCCCGCGTCCTCGAGGTCGTCAGCGGCATGGCTTACGAAGACTTCATGCAGAAGCGCCTGTTCGGCCCGCTCGGCATGACCGACACCACCTTCTGGCCCAACGCCGAGCAGGTCTCGCGCCTCGCCAAGACCTATAAGCCGGATGCCTCCAAGAAGAAGCTCGTCCCCGGCAGCCTCAGCCAGCTGCAGGCGGATCTCACCGATCGCCAGCATCGTTTCCCGATGCCCGCCGGCGGCCTTTTCTCGACCGCGAAGGACGTCTCGCAGTTCTGTCGCATGCTGCTCAATCGCGGCGAGCTCGATGGCCGTCGTTATATCAGCATGAAATCGTTCGAGGCGCTCGCGGCGCGACAGACGCCTCCGAACATCAAGCAGGACTACAGCTTCGGCCTGAACGTCAGCCCCGACGGCTTCGGCCACGGCGGCGCTCAGGCGACCAGCATGGATATCCGCACCAAGAACGGCATCGTCGTGATCTGGATGGTACAGCACCAGGGCTTCCCCGGCGCCGGCAGCAAGGCTCAAGGCGAGTACAAGAACTGGGCGGTGAAGGAGTTCGGCGCGAAATAGTTGCCCGGTTGATAGGTCGGCCAGCTGGCCAGGGATGCGATGATGGACACGATTGCCTTCCTTGTGACTTAGGTGACGCCAAGTTGGCTTAATTCGATGGCACGATACGCAGATGACGCTCCCCCTGCGCCACCCCTTCGTCCGGGCTCTTCGAGCGGCCGGCTGGCTTGCCCTTGCGTGCCTGCTGTTTCTTGGCGGAGCTTACGCATATGTCCACGGCGGCGGCAATTTCCATGAAGTCGAGAAGGGCGTCATCTACCGTTCTTCCTGGCTCGGCGCCGATGGCTTGGAAAAGGCGATCGCCCGGTATGGGGTGAAGTCGGTGCTGAATCTCTGCGGCGAGCAGCCTGGTGATGCCTGGTATGACGGTGAGACGAAGGTCGCCCGCCGGCATGGGATCGTTTTCCGCAGCTTGGCTCTTTCCGCCAATACCGAGCTGGATGTCAAACAGGTGGCGGCTCTCGGCGAAGCCCTGCGCGACGCCCCGAAGCCTCTGCTGATCCATTGCCGCGCGGGTTCCGATCGGACCGGCCTAGCCTGTGCCATCTATGTCGCTTCGCATGGCGGTTCTTATCGTGACGCCTGCGAACAGCTTTCCCTCTACTACGGTCACTTCCCGTATTTCGGGAGCAAGAGCGTGGCGATGGACGTGACCCTCGAACGCTTCTACGAAAGCGTCGCGGGTCGTCGGGTCGCCGGGCAGGCGGGGGAGAGGTAGGTTGCGGCACGTCGGGGATGCGCTCAAGGGGAGACCGGAAACCGGGAAGGATGCTTCGGTCATAAGATAACCCAGCCAATCATCCGGTCTCCGGTTTCCCTTGAGTGCTCAAGCCCGAACCGCGGCCATGGCAATGGCCGCCCTACCTCTTATTCCGCCCTGATAATGACCTATTCCGCTCAATAGACGCGAAAGGTTTGAAGAGTGGCGATGAGGTTGGAACATCAGGGCCCCTTTCCTCGTCCTTACTTCAACCCCATGAGAACCCAACCCCTCGCCGTCTTCGCTTTCGCGCTGATGTCCGTCCTCGGACTGACCGCGCAGAGCAAGGAGCCGGTCGCCAAGGTCGTCCTGCCGCCGGAGCCGGTCGCGCAGGCCGTCACCAAGAAGATCAGCGTCCTCGACCTGTTCCGCGAAGGAAAGGCCGAGACGTTCATCAACCCCAAGGCCGATATCCATGACGACGCCAAGAAAGTCTTCAAGTTCGAGCCCGACGGCCTGTTCCACGTCAGCGGCAACGGCTACGGCGGCATCACGACGCTCGACAGCTTCAAGGACTACCACCTCGTCATCGAGTTCAAGTGGGGCGAGAAGACCTGGGGCAAGCGCGAGAAGGCTTCGCGCGACAACGGCATCCTCGTCCATTGCTGGGGCCCGCAAGGCACCATGGGCGGCAGCTGGATGGCCAGCATCGAGGCCCAGATCATCGAAGGCGGCGTCGGCGACATCCTCGTGCTCTCACCCAAGCTCGCCGACGGTACCGTGCTCACGACTTCGATCAGCGCCGAAGCCGGCATCGATACCAACAAGCAGACCATCTGGTCGCCCGGCGCCCCGCGTCGCACGATGACCACCGGTCGCCTCAACTGGCAGCATCGCGCCGCCAACTGGAAGGATGTCAAAGGCTTCCGTGGCAAGGACGACGTCGAATCGCCGTCCGGTGAATGGACCCGTTTCGAGGTCATCGCCAAGGGCGACACCCTGCAGTACTTCGTCAACGGCGTGAAGGTGAACGAAGCCTTCGAGTGCAAGCCCAGCCAAGGCCGCATCCTCCTCCAGGTCGAAGCCGCGGAGATGTTCGTCCGCCGCTTCGAGCTGTTCCCGCTCGGTGAGTTCAAGGAGAAGTGGGGCGCCGCCAAGCCGGCCGGCCACGGTGACGGCGAGGAGTTTCCGTCCTACGCCTATCGCCCGCGTTTCCTCGAGCTCTCTCCGGAGCAGATCGCCCTGAACACCCCGAAGGCCAAGCTGCCACCGGGTTTTGAAATGGTCGTCGCCGCCACCTCTCCTATGGTAGCCAATCCCACGATGGGATGCGTCGATGACCAAGGTCGCCTGTTCGTGGGCGACTCCGCTGGCGTCAATTGGAGCCCGAAGAAGTTCGAGACCGTCCTCCCCAATCGCATCCTCCTCCTGGAGGATCGCGACGGGGACGGCGTGTTCGAGCGCAGCACCGTCTTCGCGGACAAGCTCGCTTACCCTAAGGGCGCCTATTGGTATCAGGGCAGCCTCTACGTGACCGACACCCCGGGAGTCTGGAAGTTCACCGACACCGATGGCGATGGCGTCGCCGACAAGCGCGAACTCCTCGTCGGTGGTTTCCAGTGGACCGCCAATAGCGCGGATTGCCACGGCCCGCGTCTCCATCCTGACGGCCGCTTCTACTGGACGCACGGACGCAAGGGACACACCATCAAGCAGCAGGACGGTACGCTCGTGCACGCCGGCCTCAACAGCGGTATCTGGTCGATGAAGCCGGACGGCTCCGACGTGCGCTGGCATTCGCTCGGCTGCGCCGACAACCCTACTGGCCTCGATTTCACGCCCACCGGCGAACTCATCGGGACCACCAATCTTTATTTCGGCAGCCCCCGCGTCGACACCCTCATGCAGTGGCAGCTCGGCGGCGTCTATGAACGCCCCGACTTCCTGCGCATCATCGCCGACCTCCCGCGCACGCATGAGCGCATGCCCATCCTGCGCGAGCTCGGCCACATGGTGCCCAGCGGTTGTATCTTCTGGAAGAACGCCAACGCCCTCGCGACCGACGGGCATCCTTGGGCCGCCGATCCGGCCAACCTGCAGCTGATGGTGTCCATGTACAACTCGCAGAAGGTCCTGCGCTACGAACTCCAGAAGGAAGGTTCCACCTATCGCACCACCGAGCACGAATTCTTCACCGTCGACCGTAAGGGCTCGCACCTGACCGACGTCATGGAAGCCCCCGATGGCTCACTCATCGTCTTCGATACCGGCACCTGGTATTCCCACTGCCCCTCGAGCCTGCAGGGTTCGGCCAACGTTCCCGGCATGATCTACCGCATCCGTCGCACCGCGGAAGGGAAGGCCGCTCACGCCGCCGTGCTCGCCGCCCATAAGCCGCTCGAGCTCGCCCAGCCCAAGACCGACGCTGAGCTGCTCGCGCAGCTTTCGTCTGCCGACCAGTCGGAAGTCCGTCGCGGACTTGAAGGCCTGACCTTCCACGAGACCAAGTCGACGGCCGTCACCGAAGCCATCCGCGGTCTCCTTGCGCGCGAGGCCGACCCTGTGCTCGAGCACGCCATCCTCACCGCTGGCATGCGCCTCGCCGGTTTCACCGCCGCCGATCTCGCCTCAGCCAAGGGCCCGGTCGCCCAGGCCCGCCTGCTCCGCATCGTCTCGCAGACCCGGACCAAGGAGTCCGACTATGGTGAAGTCTTAAAGTTCGCGCTCAGTCAGGCTGATTCCGCCGATACCGCCCTCGCCAAGAACGCTTACCTCGCGCTGATCATGGCGCCTGACGCTGATCAGGTTCTCGCGCCTGTCTTCACCCAGTGGCTTGCTCAGCCCGCTCCCACGGCCACGCAGGTCGCCGCCATGGGGAAGTTCGCGAGCGCGCTCGCTGGCCAGGCTGGCGTCGCGAAGGGCATCGCCCAGATGCTCACGCATGAGAAGGCAGCCGTCCGCCTGGCCGCGTTGCGCGCCATCGCGGCCCAGCCCGGCAAGGTCGATGCCAAGCTCTGGCTTGCTCCGCTTGAGGGGCAGCTCGCCAAGGGCGCGTCGCCGCTCCTGCTCGACGCGCTCGCCCGCGTGAAGGACAAGCGTTTCGACGAAGCGCTCAACGCCGTCTCCGTCGATGCCGCCAAGCCGGCGTCGCTTCGCCTCAAGGCCCTCCTTGCGCTCTCTGGTACGGGCGAAGGCCTCAGCGAACCGGCCTTCAAGCTGCTCACCGACCTCTTCGTCGATCCGGCCAATCCCGGCTTGCGGATGGACGCTGCCGCGCGTCTTGCCAACACGAAGCTCACCCCCGCGCAGTGGGAGGCCTATCTCGCGTTGTTGCCGACCGCTGGTCCGCTCGAGCAGAGCGAGCTGCTTGTCGCGCTGGCCGTGCCGCAGAATTACAAAAACGTGTCCAAGGACACCGGCCGGAAGATCGCCGTCGCGCTGAGCAAGTCGCCGATGCTCGGCACTTTCAGTCCCGATCTCGTACGCAAGGCCTTCGGCTTCCTGCCGCGCGAGGTCTACGAAGTCCTTGAGCCTTCGTTCGACGCCGCGCTCGCGGCCAATGAAGCCAAGAAGGAGCGCCTCGCGCCCCTGGCCTTGGCCGCCGTCAAGCAGGGCGACCCCGTCGCCGGCCGCGCCGTCTACGAATCCGGCCGCGGCGCCTGCATCGCCTGCCATCGTATCGGCGACAAGGGCAACGAGATCGGTCCGAACCTGAGCAAGATCGGCGGCATCCGCGCCGAACGTGAAATCGTCGAGAGCATCCTCTTCCCGAGCAACAGCATCGCCCGCGATTACGACCTGAACGCGTTCCAGCTGACCGACGGTTCCAGCGTGCTCGGCCTGATCAAGGCGCGTTCGGCCGAGGGCGTGACGATTGTCGAGGCCTCTGGTCAGAAGCGCCTACTTCCCACCGAGAGCGTCGCCTCGTCGACCCAGCTCACCACGAGCCTCATGCCCATGGGTCTGGACGGTTTGCTCGCCGAGAAGGACCTCATCGATCTCGTGGCGTATCTGCGGTCTTTGCGTTGAGCGCAGCTCAACGCAAAGACCGCGGAGGGTGGAAGCGGTTGGCGGTTAGCGGATAGGTCCGGCCATTCGAAGTCCGTCCGTCCACGGACGTGATGGCAATCACGTCCCTACCCCATCAGCCAAAGCCCTAGCACCGGCAGGGCGAGGATGAGGAGGCAGCCGCCGGAGCGGGGGCGGGAGTCTTCGTAGATATCGCCCATGCGGTCATCGACCTCCTGCTGGATCCGCTCTTCCACGTCGTCCGTCATGTCGTCCGGGATTTCGTTATCTTCGGTGTCGCCGTCGAAGTCGTCGCTCATGAGGCAGAGTATGCCCGGGGGCAGGGGGGATGCAAGGGGCCGACCGGTCGGCCCTGTCATAGGAAACAGGCTGGAGCCTCGGCGGGGAATCCCCACGCTGACGGCAGCATGGCGACCATCCTTTGCATGAAGTGGGGCAAGAAGTACGGACCGGAATACGTGAACCGGCTGCACTCCATGGTGAGCCGCCACCTCACGATCCCTTATCGCTTCGTCTGCCTGACGGACGACAAGACCGGCCTCAACGCCGGCATCGAGACGTTCCCGATTCCCAGCCTCGAGCTGCCTGCGGGCGCTCCGGAACGCGGTTGGACCAAGCTCGTCTCGTTCTCTCCCGCGCTGACTACCCCCGGCGGCCCGGAACTCAAAGGCGACATCCTCTTCCTCGACATCGATATCGTCATCGTCGGTAACATGGATTCTTTCTTCGCGCATCCCGGCGACTTCCTGATCATCCGCGACTGGCAAAAGGGCGACTACACCGGCAACTCCTCCGTCTACCGCTGGCGCGCCGGCACGTATCCCGACGTCCTGGAATATTTCCGCACGAATTTGGACGCCGTGCGGAAGCGTCACCGCAACGAGCAGGAGTTCCTCACCGCGCACCTCACCGCGCAGGGCAAGGTCAGCTATTGGCCCGAGACCTGGTGCCGCAGTTTCAAGAAGCACTGCGTGAAATATTTCCCGTTCTCGTTCTGGCAGACCCCGGAGATTCCCGAGGGCGCCAAGATCGTCGTCTTCCATGGCCTGCCGAACCCGCCCGACGCGCTCGTCGGCCGCAGCGGCAAGTGGTATCGTCGCGTGCTGCCCACGGCTTGGATCGGGGAGAATTGGAAATAAGAGTGGAATAGGTAGTAGCGGTTAGCGGTTGGGGCATCGGGTAGGGGCGCGACTGCGTCGCGTCCGTGGGCGGACGGACGTCCGGTGTCTTGTTGCTGAGCCAAGTCCCGATGTGTCCCGTCTGCGGTCTCGAACGGACGCCACGCAGTGGCGCCCCTACCTTGGGCCACCATTCGGCGGCGTTATAAACAAAAAGGGCAGCACGAGGTGCTGCCCTTTCTTGAGGAGGAGGCGCCTTGCGCTTACTTCTCTTCCGCGGCCTCGTCGTTGGCGGCTTCTTCCTTGGCCTGGGCCTGACTGCTCAGGATGGGCTGGGCGAAGAGGCGGCCGTCCGGGAGGTTGGCGATGTAGCCTTCGCCGATGAGGAACGAGAGATCCGTGAGCACCTGCGCCTTGGCGGCGGCGTCGGCGTTCTCGCCGGCGAGGGCGAGGACGAGGTCCTTCGCCTGCTGGGCCGGTTTGCGGTCGAGCGAGTCGAAGAGCTTGGCCATCGGATCGCTGAAGGTGGACTTCGGGTCGCGGCAGCGGCGGCGGACGGAGCACGCGTAGGTGATGCCCTTCGAGCCCTTCTTATAAAGATGGAAGCCCTCCTTGCGGAGGCGGCCGCGGATACCGTTGGCGGTGTCGAGGGGGAAGGCGCGCTGCTGTTCCAGGGCGTAGCGGACGGAGTCGCGGAGCGGGCCGGGATTCATCTCCTCGAGCAGGCGGCCGGCGAAGCGGACCCACGGGTGGGTCTTCACCACGAGGTCCTTGCGGAAGGCCTGGAGGAAGCCGCGGGCGGCGTCGAGGGACTCGAGGCGCTCGGGTTCGCCTTCCTTGCGGTCCTTCGGAGCGTATTCGCTGCGGGTGGACATCGACTTCAGCCAGGCGTCGATCTGTTCCTGTTCACGGACCATCTCGAGTCGTCCCTTGAAGGCGTCGAACGGCACGTTCGGGCAATGGCGGGCGTGGTGTTCGCGCAGGTTGCGCTGGTAGCTGTGGTGCGTCGGGGCGCCGAGCAGCTTGCCCGTCTGCGAGCACTTCGCGACCATCAGGAAGGAGCCCTTGGGGGCTTCGACTTCGACTTCGACGACATCAAAGAACTTGTCGAGGTGGCGGGACATCACGTGCGAGACCGCGTCGCCTTCGCTGAGGAAGGGATGGCCGTCGGGGACGGAGACGGCGAGCAGGGCGTCCGGCCGCTGTTCCGCTTCGAGGTGGCGGACGACGATCGAGAGGCGGTCTTCCTTGTCGAGGATCAGGCGGGCGACCTCGAAGAGCTCATAGGTCATCTTGCTCTTCTTCATCGCGCCGCCGAGGATCTCGAACTTCGCGTCGTCAGGGAAGAAGGCGCTGGCGACGACGGGACGGAAGACCGGTGCGTCTTCGAAGCGGGAAGGACCTCGGTCATCGCGACGACGATCATCGCGGCGAGGTCCGCCAGGGCCATCACGACGGGGACCGCCGGGGCCGGCGCCAGGGCCATCACGACGAGGGCCGCGGCTCTGTCCGCCGCTGGGAGGACCACGGCGGTCGCCGCCAGGTCCGTCACGGAAGCGAGGGCGATCGCCATCGCGGCGGGGGCCGCCGTTGCCGGAGCTCACCTTCTCGGAGGGTCCGCTGACCCAGGAGGGCCCGAAACCAAGGGAAGAGAGGTCCAGTTCGAAGGACTTTTCCTTGGGAGGGTTGTTTTCAGCCGAGTCGGAGGACATTGAGGAGATGAGCGTTTAGAAAGAAGTCCGCTTGGCAAGCATCGGGAAGAACGCTTTTTACTTGCACCAGCCGTCAGGACTTCCAGCGTGCACCTTCCTTTATTGCTCAGGTGGTGGAATGGCAGACACGCATGCTTGAGGTGCATGTGCCGCAAGGTGTCCGGGTTCAAGTCCCGGCCTGAGCACCAATTTAGGCTGGGTCGGTCCGGAAACGGGCCGGCCCTGTTTTTGGTTCACATCAAACCCGACACCCCGCAGTAGTAGGGACATGGCTACGCAGGGAAAACTCGACGTCCTCATCCTCGGCTCCGGCGGCCGGGAGCATGCCTTGCTCAAGGCCTGCCTCCGCAGCCCCCGCGTGGCCAAGGTCCGCGTGGCCCCCGGTAACGGCGGCATGGCGCTTGAGGCCGAATGCCTCGACGTCGACGCCGCCAACCCGGCCGCCGTCCTGGAACTCGTCCGTCGCACGGCCTCCACCTTCGTGATCGTCGGCCCCGAAGTCCCGCTCGCCGCCGGCGTCGTCGACGCCCTCGAAGCCGCGGGCATCCCGGCCTACGGTCCGCTCGCCGCCGGCGCGCGCCTTGAGGCCAGCAAAGCCTTCAGCAAGGATTTCATGGTGCGCCACAAGGTACCCACCGCCGCTTCGGAGACGTTCCGCTCGCTCGCGCCGGCGCTGGAGTATGTCCGCAAGCAGCCTGTCCCGATCGTCATCAAGGCCTCGGGCCTGGCGGCAGGGAAGGGCGTCGTCATCGCGACCACGCACGCCGAAGCCGAGGCCGCGTTGCGCGACATGATGGAGACCAAGGTCTTTGGCGCGTCGGGCGACGAGGTCGTCATCGAGGAATTCATGCAGGGCGAAGAGGCATCGATCATGCTCATGGTCTGCCGCGACGAATACCTCATGCTGCCGCCGAGCCAGGATCATAAGCGCGTCGGCGAAGGCGACACCGGCCTCAACACCGGCGGCATGGGCGCGTACGCTCCCACCACCGTCGTCACGCCCGAGGTCGAGCGTCGTCTCCGCGAGGAGATCATCGCGCCCACGCTGCGCGGCCTCAAGGCCGACGGCATCGATTACCGTGGCACGCTTTACGTCGGCATCATGGTCACCGCGACCGGACCCAAGGTCGTCGAGTTCAACGTCCGCTTCGGCGATCCCGAGTGCCAGGTGCTCATGCCTTCGCTTGAGACCGACCCGGTGCAGATCATGGAGGACATCGCGCACGGCCGCTTCCGTCCTTCGGCCGTGAAGCTGCGCCCCGGCGCCACGATCATCGTCGTCCTCGCCGCCGGCGGTTATCCCGGCGAGATCCGCAAGGGCGACCCGATTACCCTGCCTGCGACCCTGCCCGAGGGCGTCGATATCGTCCATGGCGGCACCCAGCGCTTGCCGGACGGCCGGGTGGTCACCTCCGGAGGTCGCGTCCTCGGCGTCGTGGCCCATGGCCCGACCCTGCAGGAAGCCGCTCGCCGGGCCTACGCCGTCGTCCCGCAGATCAAGTTCGAAGGATGCCATTACCGTCGGGACATCGGTTACCGCCAACTCCGTCGCGACGGGGTGGTTTGAACACTTGAACCGAGGGGCTAATCCCTCATCTTGACCGCATGGCCGTCGAACGAGACACCGTCACGTTTGTCTGCACGGGGAATACCTGTCGCAGTCCGATGGCCGAGGCGTTGCTCCGGGCGACGTTGGTCAAGCGAGGGCAGGGGCTTGAGAAGCTCAAGGTCGCCTCGTTCGGGCTCGCCGCGCAGGACGGCCAACCGCCCTCCGCCAACTCCGTGAAGGCGATGCAACGCATCGGCCTGGACGTCGCCGGCCATCGTAGCCGTCTGCTGACCCAAGCCGACGTCGATCGCAGCGTCGTGATTTTCGGCATGACCGAGTCGCATCTCGCCGCCCTGCATTCCCGTTTCGACGTCTTGCCTGAATTCGTGCTCCTCCTGCGCGATGTCCTGCCGACGGATACCCCGCGGGATATTCCCGACCCGTTCGGCGGCGGTTATCGCGATTACGAGGAGTGCCGCGATTCCATGGTTGAAGCCATCCCCGCGATGGTCGAGTTTCTGCGCCAGAATCTTTCCCGATGACCAGCCCGCTTACGCTTTCCTTCGGCAGTGACCATGGCGGACTCGCCTTGCGCCGTGCCCTGATCGAAGCGCTGAAGGCGAAAGGATTGGTCATCCTCGACCGGGGCACCGAGACCGAGGCCTCCTGCGACTATCCGGACTACGCGCACGCGGTGGCCGCGGACGTCGTCGGCGGCCGCGCCAAATTCGGCATCCTGGTATGCACCACCGGCATCGGCATTTCCATCGCCGCCAACAAAGTGCGCGGCATCCGGGCCGCCCTTGTGCAGAGCGCCGACGCCGCCGGCCTGAGCCGCCGTCATAACGACGCCAACGTCCTGTGTTTCGGGGCCAAATACGTCGACCTCCCGACCGCCCTGGCGTGCGTCGACGCCTTCCTGGCCGCCGAATTCGAAGCCGGCCGCCATACCCGCCGGGTGGACAAGATGGAGTCCTCATGTGGATAACCCCTCCGATTTGCCGTTGCCACGCTTCCTCCCAAGATTTGCCCTTTCACCACTCCCATCATGACTGCCATTCGCCGCATCCCTCTCGCCCAGCTTGACCCCGAGATCGACCGCCTGATCAAGGCCGAGCTCAAGCGCCAGCAGACGCACATCGAGCTGATCGCCTCCGAGAACTTCACGCTTCCTGCCATCATGGAAGCTCAGGGCAGCATCCTGACGAACAAGTACGCCGAAGGTTACCCCGGTAAGCGCTGGTATGGCGGCTGCGAGAACGTCGACCAGATCGAACAGCTGGCCATCGACCGCGCCAAGGCGCTCTTCGGCGCCGACCACGCCAACGTCCAGCCGCACTCCGGCAGCCAGGCCAACGCCGCCGTGTACTTCGCGAGCATCAAGCCCGGCGACAAGATCCTGACCATGAACCTGTCGCACGGCGGTCACCTCACGCACGGCAACTCCGCGAACTTCTCCGGCAAACTCTATGCCGCCATCCATTACGGCGTGGGCGCCGACGGACGCATCAATTACGACGAAGTCGAGGAGATGGCCCAGCGCGAGAAGCCTAAGATGATCACCGTCGGCGCCTCCGCCTACGCCCGCGAGATCGACTTCGCCCGCTTCGGCAAGATCGCCAAGGAAAACGGCGCGCTCCTCCTCGCCGACATCGCGCACATCGCCGGCCTCGTCGCCGCGGGCGTGCACCCTTCGCCCGTGCCGTATGCCGACTTCGTCACCACCACCACGCACAAGACCCTGCGCGGTCCGCGCGGCGGCCTGATCCTTTGCAAGGCCGAGCACGCCAAGGCCGTCGACTCCTCCGTCTTCCCGGGCGCCCAAGGTGGCCCGCTCGAGCACGTCATCGCCGCCAAGGCCATCTGCTTCGCGCAGTGCGCCACCCCTGAGTTCAAGGAATACGCGAAGCAGGTCGTCGCTAATTCCCGCGCCCTCGCCGCCGCGCTCGTTGAGCTCGGCTTCGGCTTGATCAGCGGCGGTACCGACAATCACCTCAGCCTGCTGGATCTCCGGAAAAGTCACCCGAATGTCACCGGCAAGGAAGCCCAGCTCGCGCTGGACGCCGCCCACATCACCACTAACAAGAACACCGTGCCGGACGAGACCCGTAGTCCGTTCCAGGCCAGCGGCATCCGTGTCGGCACCCCGGCCGTCACTTCCCGCGGGATGAAGGAGGCCGAGATGCGTGAAATCGCCCAGGCGATCGCCATCGTCCTTTCGGACCCCCAGAATCCGGCCAAGATCG
>RFRI01000001.1 GCA_009924535.1 Verrucomicrobiota bacterium | reverse complement strand
GGCCTTCGTCGGCTTGGGCGCGGAGCCCGAGGTCGTCCGTCGCGTCGTGCCGGAGATGCCGTCTCTTGAGTTGAAGAGCACGGGCAAGCTGAACCTCAAGGTCGTCCCGGAATGTTCCGCTCTCTGGGCGAGTCCTTCCCAGCCGGGCGTCTTCTGGACCTTGTCCGACTCTGGCAACAAGCCGATCATCGTGCCTATCCGTGCCGATGGGAGTTCGCCGGCGACGTCGAAGGGTCCTTGGATCAGCGTGGCTCTCCTTGGTGCGAAGAACACCGACTGGGAGGCGATCACGGGGGACGCCGCCGGCAACATGATCGTCGGCGACGTGGGCAATAACGTCTCCCGCCGCAAAGAACTGTCCCTGCTGCTGTTCAAGGAGCCCGCGATCGGCGCCACCGAAGTCACGGAAGTACGCAAGATCGCCTTCATCTGGCCCGATCAGGCGGCCTTCCCGGACCCGGAGCTTGCGCACGACTGCGAGGCGATGTTCCTGCTCCGCGGCAAACTCTACCTGCTCACCAAGCATCGACGAGACACCCTGACCGACCTCTGGCGCGCGGAGATTCCCGCAACTGGCGATCGTGCCATCCTGACCAAGCTGGCGCGTTTCGATATCGGCGGCATGGTGACCGATGCTTGCCTGTCGCCGGACCTCAGGCGGCTCGCCATCCTGACTTATCGCAATGTCTGGGTGTTCGACGTCCCGGCCGTGGGCGAAGATTTCTTCCATCAACCCGCCCGGTATGCCCCGATCGCGCCGCCGATCCTCTCTTTCCAGGTCGAAGGCTGTTCTTGGATCGATGCCGGCCATCTTCTCCTCGGGTCTGAGCAAGGCGACCTCTTCCGGATCGCCCTGACGGATCTGCGCGAGGTGAAGTGAGCCTCTGGAAACAAGAAGACCGGCGGCCAGGCGGCCGCCGGTCTTCGGTCAGCGTCGGTCAGGACGCTCAGAGCGCCTTGGCGGCGGCGACAACGGCTTCCTTCGTGATGCCGAGTTCCTTCATGACCACGTCGCCCGGGGCGGAGAGGCCGAAGGTGTCGGTGCCGATGGCCTTGCCGGCGGTGCCGACGCGAGTTCTTCGCCGGCCGCGAGGGCGAGCGAGAGCTCGCTGCCCGTGCCGATGAGGATGTGGGTGAGGGGAGCGGTTTCCTTGCGGAGGACGTAGCCGCCCTTGAGCGTGCCCTGGCGGCGCGTGGCGACCGGGATGGCGTCGAGGGAGGGGACGTTCTGGCGGGAGAGGATCAGGGCGACCGGGCCGTCTTTGCGCGCGACGGCGTGGGCGAAGGCGGCGGCCGTCTCTTCGGCGTCGCCCGGGCGGACCACGTCGAGGTTCGGGATGCAGCGCAAGGCGCTCACGGTCTCGACCGGCTGGTGGGTCGGGCCGTCTTCGCCGACGCCGACGGAGTCATGCGTGAAGATGTAGAAGGCCTGCAGCTTCGCGAGGGCCGCGACGCGGATCGAAGGACGGAGGTAATCGGAGAAGGTGAGGAACGTCGCGCCGGAGCCCTTGAAGATGCCGTGGTAGGCCATGCCGTTCAGGATGGCGCCCATCACGTGCTCGCGGATGCCGAAGTAGAGATTGCGGCCACCGGGGGTCGCGATGTCGAAGTCGCCGGCGTCCTTGAGGTAGTTCTTGGTCGAGCCGTGAAGGTCGGCCGAACCGGAGAGCACGAGAGGGGAAGCCTTGGCGACGGCGTTGATGCAGGCCTCGCCGGAGAGACGGGTGGCGAGGGCGTTCTTGCCGAACTCCGGGATAGCGGAGAGGAGGGACTGGACGTCGCCGTGGTCGCCCTGCTGGGCCTTGGCGAGGAGGACGGCCTTTTCGGGATTGGCCTTGGACCAGGCGGCGAAGGTCTTCTGCCATTCGGCGTGCGCGGCGGCCTGCTGGGCCTTGCGGGCGTTGAAGTAGGCGCGGGTCTCAGGGGAGACGTAGAACTTCTCTTCGGGCAGGCCGAGGGCCTTGCGGGAGGCGTCGACGAACTTCACGCCGGCTTCGCCGTGGCCCTTGGAGGTGCCTTGGACTTCGGCGATGCCCTTGCCGATGAGGGTCTTGCAGATGATCAGCTTCGGCTTGCCGTTCTTGCTGGCGCGAGCCTGCTCGAGGGCTTCGGCGATCGGGGCGAGTTCGTTGCCCTGCTTGACGGTGAAGACTTCCCAGTTGGCGGCTTCGTAGCGCTTCGCGGTGTCCTCGTTCTGCGTCTTGGAGGCCATGGCGTCGAGGGTGACGTCGTTGGAGTCGTAGAGCATGATGAGGTTATCCAGGCCGAAGCGTCCGGCGAAGGAAGCGGCTTCCTGCGAGATCCCTTCCTGAAGGCAGCCGTCGCCGGCGAGGCCGACCACGATATGGTCGAAGATCTTATGCTCAGGGGTGTTGAAATGGGCGGCGGCCATCTTGGCGGCGACGGCCATGCCGACGATGTTGCCGGTGCCCTGGCCGAGCGGGCCGGTGGTGGCTTCGACGCCGACCGTCTCGCCGAACTCGGGGTGACCCGGGGTCTTGGAGTGCAGCTTGCGGAAGTTCTTCACTTCCTGGAGCGGGAGGTCGAAGCCGGCGAGGTGGACCCACGCGTAGACGAACATCGAGCCGTGGCCGGCCGAGAGCACGAAGCGGTCGCGGTTGATCCAAGAGGGGGCGGCGGGGTCGTGGCGGAGGAAGTTGCCGTAGAGTACGGAGCCGATTTCAGCGGCGCCGAGGGGCAGGCCGAGGTGTCCCGAGTGGCAGGCGGCCACGGCGTCCATGGCGAGGCCGCGGGCCTCGGTGGCGGCGCGGGAAAGGTCGGCAGAATTATTGAGCGACATAGGCCTAATCCGTAAGGGATAAACGGGTGGGGTTTCCAGCCTTGAATGAGCCATCAAACCCCTTCAAAACGGACACATGTCCGACAAAGAACTCGAAGAAGGCCTGGCCCTGCGACTCGACTTCGGAAAACTGCGTAAAATCGCTTCCGGACAGGCCGATGTCATTCCGGCCGTCGCCCAGGACGCCCAGACTGGCGAAGTCCTGATCCTCGGTTACGTCAACGAGCTGGCCTTGCAGACCGCCCTTCGCGAGAAGAAGGCCACTTTCTGGAGCACTTCTCGTAATGAACTTTGGATCAAGGGCCTGACCTCCGGCGACTTCCTCGAGCTCCTCGAGGTCCGCGTCAACTGCGAGCAGAACTCGATCCTCTACAAGGTCCGTCCGGCCGGCCAAGGCGCCTGCCACACGAAGGAGAACGGCAAGGCCCGTCCGGGTTGCTACTACCGTCGCCTCAAGGCCGACGGTTCGCTGGAGAAGGCCTGAGCCTCAGCGTCGACGCAGGCCTTGCAGCACGAGGTCCGTCTCGATGTCGAGGCGGACGACGAGCAGCTTGGTGCGCCGCGTGATGCGGTCCGTGCCGGGTCGCGCGGCGAAACCGAGCGCTTCGTAGTCGCCTTGCTTTTCCGTCAGGCGGACGAGCGCGTCTTCGGCTTCCTCGCCGGTGCGGTACGCGAACGCGATCGTCGCGACAAGGAAAGCGCCGTCGTCGCTTTCGCCGACCGCGATGGTGGCGGTCTCGGCCTGGGCGCCGGCTTCGATGAGCGCGCGGCCGAGCCAGCGCCGGCGAGAAGCGGCCTCCAGCAGGCCGGACGCGGGGTCGGCGTGCACGAGCAGGTAGCCGTGTGGGACGCCTCGTAACTGCACGCGGGCGAGGCCCGGGACGATTTTCCCTCCTTCGGCGACGTCCGGGGTATCCAGGCTGAGCGCGGCAGGTTCTCCCGGGACGAAGCCTAGGGTGACGCGCTGGGCCGAATTCACGGAGGGGCTCGCCAGCTGCGCGCGCAGGGCGGTCCGTTGTTCCGGGGCGGCGAGTTCCGGCAAAGACTGGAGCACCGCGGCGGCGGTGCGGCGACCGACGGTTTCGGCGGGCACGATCAGCGCGATTTCGCGGCTGCGCGGATCCATGCGGAGACGGAGGTCCGCCGGGTCGAGCCACCGCCAAGCGAGCCCGCTCGCCATCGCGAGGGAGGCGAGCAGCAGCCACGGACGTCGCATGGCCTTTACTTGGCGGACGGAGCGTCGGGAGCCTTCTGGGCTTTCTCGATCACCTTCGAGATCGCCTGCACGGCCTTGTCGGCCGGGTAGTCGAGGTCGAGCGTCGCCCGCTTGCCTTCGCCGCCGATGCGGATCTTCTGCACCAGTTCCGAAAGCAGCGCGAGGTTCGCTTTCTCCTCGGCGTTTTTACCATCGTCGTTCGACAGCCCGATCATCGCGAACGCCTGCAGTCCTTTGATCTGCTTGCGCATCGTCGCGGCCTTCTCGGCGGTCACGAAGCCCGCGGCGATCGCGAGCTGGAGGTCGGTGGCGTTTTCCCCGATCACCAGGGAGATGTCTTCGGCGCCGACTTCTTCCTTCGCGTTCTGCATCTTCGACGCATCGGCGTAGAGGTAGCACCAGCCTTGCTGGGCGGCGGCGAACTTGGACGCCACCGCGGCGGGGAGCTGCGCGGACTGCTCGTGTCGGTCGGCCGCGGCGAGGGCGCGTTCGAGGTATTCCTCGCTGGCGATGATCACGAGGCTCGCCGAGTGGGCGACGACATAGGCGTCCTTCGCGTTGTCCTTGGGTTTTTCGCCGGAAAGTTTCTCGATGAACGTGCTCGCTTCCCAGGCCTTGTGCTTGCCGACGGTCTTCGCGGCGATGCCGTTCTTCGACCCGAAGGCGTCGATGGTCGCGGGCAGGAACTGGCCGCGGATCAGCACGACACCGGAAGCGTTCTTCTCGGCGACCTTGCCGTCAGGGCCGGGGTAGATCGCGACGACGAGGTCCTGCAGGTCTTTCTTGGAGTCGATGCCGAGCTGCTCGCTGAGCTTGCGGGAGGCTTCGAGGTCTTTCGTCTTCAGACCGGCGAGCTTCTCGACCGCTTGGCCGACCTTGGAGGCGCGGAAGGCCGCGATGTCGAAAGCCACCAGTCCGACCGCGCCGGCGGGGAGGCTGTCGGTGTTCAGGGCGGCTTGGGCCGAGCCGAAGGAGAGGGAAAGGAAGAGGGCGGCGAGCAGGAAGCGCATGACGGTCCGGCATTAAGTCCGCTGGTCGGCAGGGGACAAGCGGATTGCCTGTTTTCCTAGGAATCAGCAGGTTTTTGACTTCTCCGGGCACAAAAAAGGGCGCCGAAAGGCGCCCTTGAGGAGGTTGTTAATCCGAGGATTAGTAGCCGCCGCGGTCGCCGCCGCCGAAGCCGCCGGAGCGACGTTCGCCGCCGCCGAAGCCGCCACGAGAGCCGCCGCCGCCGAAGCCGCCGCGAGAGCCGCCGCCGCCGAAGCCGCCGCGATCTCCACCGCCGAAGCCGCCGGAGCGGGGACGGTCGCCGCCGAAGCCGCCGGAGCGGGGACGGTCACCACCGAAGGACGGGCGTTCTTCGCGAGGACGAGCGACATTGACCTTCAGGGGACGACCCATGAAATCGATGTTTTCGGTCTTAGCGATCGCATCCTGAGCAGCCTGAGCATTGGCCATGGTCACGAAGGCGAAGCCACGAGGGCGACCCGTGAACTTGTCCATCATGACTTCCACGGACACCACTTCGCCGCCTTGGGAGAAGTGAGCACGGATGTCGGATTCGGTTGCGGCCCAGGGCAAGTTGCCCACGAACAGTTTGTTTTCCATATTATCTTTTGTTTTGCTTGTTTTACCTACACCGCATTGCCCGTTTCCGACTTTCGGATTTCGATTTGCCGTCTTAACGACCGTCAACTCACCGGATTATTGCGGGGTTGTCTCTTACTTTGGTTATTTTCCGAGACAAACCTGACCACCTTTAAGTCAGTTTATCAGGGCTTCGGCAAGTTTATTCACAATAGGGGGGTTCCCTCAGCCCTGCATTGACTCCGTTAGCGGGCCGAAAGAGGCTATTTTCATGAGCGCAGCTTTGACCTCCTCTCAGATCCAAGAGGCCTTGCAGGGCCTGGATGGGTGGAGTGTCGAACACGCTAAGTTATTGAAGGTCTATAAGTTAAAGGATTTCAAGGCTGCCTTGGCCTTCATGAACCAAGTCGGAGCCGTCGCGGAGCAGCTCAACCACCACCCGGAATTCCATAACATTTGGAATACGGTCACCCTTCGGCTTTGTACCCACGACGCCGGCAGCCAGATTACGGAGAAAGATTTGATCCTCGCCCGCTCCATCCAATCCCTCTCCCACCCGTGATCGACGACCCCGCAGAGGCCTTAGACATCCTCCTGGAGGAGCTTAAGCGCCAGAAGGCCGCCGGCGTCCGTCGTATCAGCGTATCAGATGACTCCCTGTCCACGTTGAAGTCCTTGGTCGGAGGTCCTCCCTCGGCACCAGTCTCTACGTTCAAGTCTGGTGGAATGGACCCGCCGATCTTCACTTTGCCCGCCGGCACGAAGGCCGAACGTATACAGGCGCTGCGGCAACTCGTCGACGCGTGCGTCGAGACGAAGAAGCATCTGACAGGTGCGCATCGTGCTCTGCTCGGCCACGGCTCGCTCGACGCCAAGGTCGTGTTCGTCGGCGAAGCGCCGTCGCTTGAAGAGATGGAGGCCGGCAAGGCCTTCGCCGGCGCGTCCGGCGAGCTGCTTCAGAAGATCCTCGGCGCCGCCGCCATCAGTCCCGCTGACTATTATCTCGTCCCCGTCATGGTCTGGCGCCCCGAGCCGCCGACGCAGTATGGCAAGCGCCCGCCCACCGCGCGCGAGCTCGCCTTCAATCTTCCGTATCTCCGCGCGCAGGTCGACGTCGTCGCCCCGCGTATCGTGGTCGCGCTCGGCGCCCAGGCGTTCGAGGCGCTGCACGGTCGCACGCCGAGCATCACGCAGGCCCGCGGCCAGTGGTTCGACCTCTCCGGCGTGCCGCTGATGCCGACCTACCATCCGAACTACCTGCTGCATAATCCGAGCGCGTCTGCCAAGCGGGCCGTCTGGGAGGACTTCCTGCTGGTGATGGAGAAACTCGGCCTGCCGATCAGCGAGAAGCAGCGCGGCTTCTTCGCGACGAGCTGAGGCTCAGCGCACCGAATCGCTCAGGCGGCTGAGCGAGAAAGAGAGCACCTGCGAATTACGGCCGCTATCCTTAAGGGCTTTGCGGCGCTCGGCGGGAAGGTCCGTCAGCGCGCCCGGCACGAAGTTGCAGGCCGACTGGAAGAAGCCCTGCGTCTGCGTCGTGAGCGCGATCAGCTTCTTGGCGCCCAGCTTCTTGGCCTGTCGCTTGGCGAATTCGACGAGTTTGCTGCCGACGCCGCGGCCATGGTAGAACGGCTGCACGTAGACCGCGCCGAGCTCCATCATTTTGCCGCCCGGGTAGGCGCGCAGGGCCGCGCAGCCGATGATGCTGTCGTCGATCTCGTAGACGTAGAAGTCGGCGAAGGATTGCTCGATCTGCTGGCGCGTGCGGGCGACGAGCGCGTCGGTCTTGGCGCCGTGCTTGGCGAGGTTGTAAAGGGCCTGGGCGTCCTTCTTCTTGGCCTGGCGGATACGGTCGTAGTCGTTGGCGTGCACCATCGTGCCGAGGCCGACCTTGTCGAAAATCTCGGTGAGGAGGCAGCCGAAGACGCGGCCGTCGAGGATGTGGGCGCGCGGGACGTCGTTGTCGAGGGCTTTGGCGGCCTGGACGGCCTTGCTGCGGATGCGCGGGTCGAGCTTCGCGGACTTGTCCGCGAGCAGGCGCTTGAGGTCGTCCTCGGGCAGGTTGAGCTGCACGACGCCGTTGACCTGCAGGCCGCTGAACGGCGTGAGGTAGATGAGCTTCGAAGCGCCAAGGGCTGAGGCGAGTTCCATCGCGAGATGGTCGCTGTTGACGCGCAGCGACTGGCCTTCGCGGTCGCACACGATCGGCGTGACGAGCGGGAGGATGTCCTGCGAGAGCATCGACTTCAGGATCACGGCGTCCACCTTCTCGACCTTGCCGGCGTAGAGGTGGTCCACTCCCTTGATGCGGCCGATCTTGGTGGAACGGACGGCGTTGGTGATGGCGCAGCGCAGGCCGGCCTGGGAAAGGTTCTCCAGGACGGACTGCGAGACGAGCGCGGAGGCTTCGCGGGCGAGCGACATCGTGGTGGCGTCGATGGGGCCCTCGCCCTGGACATCGGACAGCGCGATGTTATGTTCGCCGGCGAGGCCGACGAGCTGCTGGCCGATGCCGTGCACGAGGACGACCTTGATCGAGAGGCTGCGGAGGACCGCGATGTCGGTCACGATGTTCGCGAAGTTCTCGTGGGACACGATCGAGCCGTCGACCGCGATGACGAACACGTGGTCACGGAACATCGGGACATACCGCAGGATTCCCCGGAGGTCGGTCGGCTTCATGGCGCGCTCACGCTGGCTGGACATGCTCAATCCTTATGGACTCCCGGGCGGGCGGGGCAATACTGATGACGCATGCCGAAGCCGCCCCGAGTCCGCCGTGAGACGGCGCCTCCCGACCTCCGGGAACCGGTGGACGCCTTCCTGGCCCATCTCTCGCTCGAGCGTGGCGCCGCGAAGCTGACGACGGAGGCCTACGAGTCGGACCTGGTCCGCTTCGCCGCCCATTGCGGCCGGGCTGGCCGGAAGAACTGGACGGAAGTCTCGCTGAGCGACGTGGATTCCTGGACACGCGCGCTCGACCGCAAGGGCCACGCAGCCGCCTCGATGGCCCGCCGGCTCTCGGCGGTGCGTTCCTTTTCCGCCCACCTGGTCCGCAGTGGCCTTCGCCGCGACGATTTCACCGAGCTCGCCCACGGGCCGAAGCTCCGCCGCAAGCTGCCTGGCATGATCAGCGTCGAAGAAGCCGCCAAGGTCGTCTCCGCGCCCGACACGGGCACGCCGCAGGGCCTGCGCGACCGCGCGATGCTCGAGATGATGTACGGCTCCGGCCTGCGCATCTCCGAACTCTGTGGGCTGGAAATTCAGGCCGTCGACGTCGACTCGGCTTTGGTGCGCGTCACCGGCAAGGGTTCCAAGGACCGGGTCGTGCCCGTCGGCGAGACGGCGCTCGTTGCCTTACATGCCTACCTCAAGGCCGGCCGACCAAAGCTCGTGCGCCCCAAGACGGGAAGCGCGCTCTTCCTCAGTGCCCGTGGCGTCGCGATCTCCCGCAAGACCTTCTGGCTCGGCGTGAAACAGGCGGCGCAGCGCGCCGGCGTGTCGGTGCCCGTGAAGCCGCACCTGCTGCGCCATGCCTTCGCGACGCACCTGCTGGAAGGCGGCGCGGACCTGCGTTCCATCCAGGAGATGCTCGGCCATGCCGACATCGCCACGACGCAGATCTATACGTCGGTCGATCGCACGGCCTTGTCGGACGCGCACCGTCGCCACCACCCTCGCGGGCGGGGCAAGGGGCGTTAACGTCCGAAGAGGACGAAGAGTCCGCCGATGATCGAGGCCGCGGTGAGCGCGCCGATCAGGAAGCGGGTGCCGGACGGGATCTCGAGCGGGGCGAGTTCCTCGTTGTCCTCGGTCGGGCGGACCACCGCTTCGCGGAGGATCGAGAAGTAGTAATGGATGCTGATCGCGACGCCGATGAGGGCGGCGCCGAGGACCCACCAGAGCTTGGCGGAGACGAGCAGCGTCAGCACGAGCAGCTTGGCGATGAAGCCCACGGAGGGTGGCACGCCGGCCAGGGAGCCGATGCCGAAGCCGAGCGAACTGGCGAGAAGCGGTGAGCGACGGAGCAGGCCGCGGAGGGCGAGCTGCGGGCGACGATGGTCTTCGACGGCCGGCAGCGAGACGAGCGCCTGCGCGGTGAGGAAGGTGCCGATCACGTAGGCGAGGAGGTAGATGACGACGACCTGTTCGACGTCGTAGCCGACGGCCGTGACGCCCGGCACCACGAGGGCGGCCGTGACGGCGGCGAGGATGAAGCCGGCGTGCGAGACGCCGGACAGCGCGAGCGTGCGCTTCACGTCGATCGTGGCGAGGGCGCCGAGGTTGCCGGCAAGCAGGGTCAGGACGGCGCCGACGGCGAGCAACGGGGCAAGCTTCATGGCGATCGGGGCGAACGGTCCGGTCGCGAGGAGGACGAGCGTGAACGCGCCGGCGGCCTTGGAGGCCGTGCCGAGGAAGGCGGTCGTCGGCGTCGGGGCGCCTTGGTAGACGTCCGGGATCCAGGTATGGAAGGGGAAGGCGCCGAGCTTGAAGGCGACGCCGCCGAGGATCAGGGCGATGCCGGTGAGCGTCAGGGGCGAGACGGTGTGCGCGGCGGACTGGGCGGCGAGGGCCTTGCCGATCTGGGTGAAGTTGAGCGAGTCGGCGACGCCGGCCGAGCCGAGCGCGCCGTACACAAGGACGATACCCATCAGCAGGAGCGCGGAGCTGAGGCCGCCCGCGACGAGGTATTTGACGCCGGCTTCGAGCGAGGCTTCGCTGCGACGCAGGTACCCGACGAGCACGTAGAGGCCGACGGCGGCCGTCTCGAGCGCGAGGAAGAACGTGACGAAATGGTTCGATTGGGCGAGGAGCATGAACGCGGCGGTCACGACCAGCAGCACGTGGTGATAGTCCGCGACGGCGGCGTCGCGTTCGCGCAGGAAGCCTTCGGCGAGGAAGCTCGTCAGCAGGGCCGACAGCAGGAAGACCATGCGCACGCCGTCGGTGGGCAAGTTCTGGCGGAGCAGGCCGGCGAACGAGGCGACGTCGGCCGACTGGACCCACGGCCCGTTGGTCAGGGCCATGATCGCGACGAGGATCAGGCCGGCGCGGGCGGTGATCGGGATGAGCGAGCGCAACGCCTTCGGGAGGAACATCGCCTGCAGCAGGCAGAGGAGCGAGAGGCCGGCGACGGCGATCTCCGGGAGGATGGTCAGCCAGTCGGCCGGGCGCGGGGCCAGGACCTTGAAGACCGGATCGATATCGGCGAGGAAAGGAATCATCGGACGGAAAGCTTAGCGCTGGGCAGGAACCACGGGAGCGGCCTTGAAGGGCGCCTTGGCGTTATGTTGGGAGAAGGTGGTGATGCCGGCGGCGTAGGGGTTGACGGACTTCGTCACGAGCGAAGGCACGAAGCCAATCGTCAGCGAAGCCCCGAGGAGCAGGAAGACCGCGAAGCGTTCGGCCCAGCCGAGGTCGCCGAAGGGCGCGGAAGCGAAGCGCTTCTCGAGCGCCTCGGAGGCCGGACCAAAGAACGTGGCGGCCACGGCGCGGAGCGCGTAGACGGCGGAGAGCACGACGGTCGAGGCGACGAGCGCCTGCAGCCAGAGCGGCTGGGCGCGGAGCGCGAGGAAGACGCCGACTTCGCCCCAGAAGTTGCCGAAGCCCGGCAGGCCGATGGAAGCCATGGTGGCGGCGACGAAGAGCGCGGCCAGGATCGGCGTGCGCGTGGCGAGGCCGCCCAGTTCGTCGAGGCGATAGGTGCCGGCGCGGGCGCGGACGGCGTTGGCAAGCAGGAAGAGCGCGGCGCAGGAGAGGCCGTGCGCGACCATCAGGAAGGCGGCGGCGTCGAGGCCGTCGGCCTTGCCGGAGACGCCGCAGACCCAGATGCCGAGGAAGATCGGACCCATGTGGGCGACCGAACTCCAGGAGAGCAGCTGCTTGAGGTCGCGCTGCGCGAGGCAGATCAGGCCGACGAGCAAGACGTTGGCGAGGGCGAACCAGAGGAACCACGTGCCGAGCGCGCCGCCGGTGATGTCGAGGCTGCTGAGGCCGAGGAGGATGATGCCGTAGAGGCCGAACTTCTTCAGGGCGCCGGCGTGGAGCATCGAGACCGGGGTCGGCGCGGCGGAGTAGCCGGGCGCGGCCCAGGAGTGGAAGGGGAAGAGCGAGGCGAGCGTGCCGAGGCCGAAGAGCACCAGCGCACCGGTGGCGGCAGGGATGGACTTCGCGCCCTGGAGGCCGTGCGCGACGCTTTCGAAGGTGGCCGCGCCATACTCGACGCCGGAAGCGTCGATCGCGATGAGGATGCCCGCGAGGGACGCCATGGCGCCGGCGGTGAGATAGATCGCCATCTGCATGGCGGCCGGACGACGGCCTTCGCCGCCCCAGAAGAGGGTGAGGATGAACGTCGGGATCAGCGCGAACTCGTGGAAGAAATAGAACCCGACGAGGTGGTTGGTGCCGAACACGCCGAGCGTGCCGCCGAGCATGAAGAGGATGAGGCCGAGGTAGGTGTTACGTCCTTCCACTTCCTGCGTGAGCGCCTTGATGCCCGCGGCCAGGCCGACGAGCGAGGTCATCGCGAGGAGCGGCGCGCCGAGGCCGTTGAGCGCGAAGCCGAAGCCCCAGAATCCTTCGGACTGGAACTGCTGCGGCGCGGTGCTGGGGTTGGACCAGAGGACGAGGAGCCAAGGGCCGAGGACGGCGGGGATGGCGAAGCCGCCAAACGCGAAGCCGGAGGCGAAGCTGCGAGGGAGGTCGCGTCCGGCGAGCAGGATCAGGCCGACGAGGATCGGGGCCGTGATGGCGAGCGCGAGGAGCGTGGCGGGAAAAGTGTCCATGAATTAGCGAGCGATGAGGAACCAGGCCAGGAAGAGGGAACCGAGGACAATCCAGAGCGCGTAGGCGCGCGTCTGGCCGCGGTGGAACGAACGGCCGGTAAGGTAGCCGAGCACGGCGGGGACGCCGCCGCCGATCCAGCGCACGGCGACGCCGTTGATGATCAGCAGGTCGAGGAAGGCGACGAACTCGGAGACGCGGCGTTGCACGGCGTCGACGTACCAGAGGTACAGGCCGTCCATCCAACGGTGCTCAAGGAGATGATACGCGCGCGGCGAGACGACCTGGAGGGCGTCGGCGCCACGGACGGTGCCGTAGAACTTCAGCGCGCCGAAGAAGCCGAGGACAAGCGAGAGCAGGCCGACGATCGTCGAGGGAGCGGCGAGGTGGAAGGCGACTTCGCCGAGGGCGTGTTCGATCGGCTCGAGCGAGCCCGCGGGGATGATCGGGCGATGAACGTCGCGGCGGTGAGCGGCATCTTCTTCAGCAGGCCGCCCATCTTGAGCATGTCCTGCTCGTGGTGGCAGCCGTGGATGACGGAGCCGGCGCCGAGGAACAGCGTGGCCTTGAAGAACGCGTGCATCGCCATGTGCATCAGCGCGAGCTCGGGGTGGCCGAGGCCGAGGGCGCAGCCCATGATGCCGAGGTGCGCGAGCGTCGAGTAGGCGAGGGACTTCTTGATGTCCGTCTGGGCGAGGGCGCAAAGGCCGGCCAGCGCGGCCATGCCGGCGCCGGAGATCGCGATGAAGTGGAGGACCTCAGGGGCGAGCAGGAAGCTCACGCGGGCCATGAAGTAGACGCCGGCGGCGACCATCGTCGCGGCGTGGATGAGCGCGGAGACCGGGGTCGGGCCGGCCATCGCGTCGGTGAGCCAGACGTGGAGCGGGAACTGGGCGGACTTGCCGAGGAAGCCGCACATGAGCAGCGCGCCGACGGCGACGGGGATGGTCTTGGCGGCGGCGGCGTGGTCCTTGAGCGCGGCGAAGTCGAGCGTGCCGTAGAGCGAGAGGCACATCGCGATGCCGAGGATGAAGCCGAGGTCGCCCACGCGGTTGACGATGAACGCCTTCTTCGAGGCGGCGGCGGCGTAATCCTTGTCGAAGTAGTGCGCGATCAGCATGTACGAACTGAAGCCGACGAGTTCCCAGTAGATGAACGTCATGAGCAGGTTGTCGGCGACGACGATGCCCAGGATGGAGAACATGAAGATCGAGAGGCCGGCGAAGAAGCGGCCGCGGGCCGGATCTTCCTGCATGTAACCGACGGAGAAGAGGTGGATCCAGGCGGCGACGAACGACACCACGAAGAGCATCAGGCGGGCGTTGGCGTCGATGAGGTAGCCGAAGCCGAGGCTGACGCCGCCGAACTTCGCGAGTTCGACATGCCAGGTGACGTCCGCGGTGGCCGACGTGAGGAGCTTCAGCGAGAGGCCGGCGATCACGAACGCGGTCGCGGTCGAGAACCAGGCGGCGAGGCCGCCGGCGCGGCGGAGGAAGAGCGCGGAGAGCGCGGCGGCTCCCAGCGGCAGGAAGAGGATCCAGTGGACCAGGGGCGAAAGGTCGGAAGGCATCGGAAAGGCTTAGTCGCGGAGGGTGGTGAGCGCGTCGGACTGCACCGTGCCGCGCTTGCGGAACAGGGCGACGATGAGCGCGAGGCCGACGGCGACCTCGGCGGCCGCGACGGTGATGACGAAGAAGACGAGGACGGCGCCGTCCATGGTGCGGTTGAAACGCGAGAAGGCGACGAGCGCGAGCGTGGCGGCGGCGAGCATGAGCTCGAGGCACATGTAGACGACGAGCAGGTTACGGCGCAGGAGCACGCCGGTCAGGCCCAGGACGAAGAGGAGGCCCGCCAGGATGAGGTGGTGAGCGAGGGAGGTGTTTTCCATGGCGGAAAGATCAGGCGTTGGACTCGGGGTTGTCCTTGCTCAGCGAGACGACGCCGACGAGGGCGACGAGGAGCAGGAAGCCGGCGATTTCCAAGGGCAGGAGATACTTCGTGTAGAGCAGGCGGCCGAACGACTTGGCGGCGGTGGTGAACTCGGCGGGGTTCGTCGAGAGCTCGGGCGGCGTCGCGCCGGCCTTGACGGCGGAGACCGCGCCCGACCAGTGGAAGAGCCAGAGCACGCCGGCGGCGAGGAGGAAGAAAGTGGCGAGCCCGAGCGCGGCGGTCTTCCACGGATACGCCCCCTGCGCGTCCTCGGTATCGAGGAGCATGATGATGAACAGGAACAGCACCATGACGGCGCCGGCGTAGACGAGGACCTGCAGCACGCCGAGGAAGTAGGCGTCCAACAAGAAGAAGTCGGCGGCCACCCCGACCAGGGCCAGGATCATCCCCATGGCGGAGGTCACCGCGTTGCGGCTGAGGACCAAGAGAAGGGCAGCCCCGAGGGTCAGTGCTGCGAAGAAAATAAACAGGCCGTCCGGCATGGGTCGGACGGTAGGGCGGGGGGAGGTATTGGAAAGGAGAAAACGCCCCTAAACGCCCTTTTTTGCCACTTTATGGGGGTCAATAGCCCCCTACCCCCCAAGACCCTCTGAATATGACCGAAAACGCTCAATACCTCAAAGCGGCCGGTGTCGGCGCATCACGCAGGTGGGGTGCTGGGCGATGACCTCCCCGGCGCCGAACCGACCAGTCCAATCCGGGAAAAAGGCATCCGCCTCAGGTTCCATGTCCACGTGGGTGAGGATCAGCTCGGCGCACCAAGGCAGGGCTTCGGCATACAGCGCGGCGCCTCCGGCGAGGAAAAGGGTCTTGGTCGGTTCGACCCGCGCGGCCTCCTGCCAATCCTTGGCGACGATGATGCCGGGGGCGTTGAAACCGGAACGGCTGAGCACGACGGTGGTGCGACCGGGCAGCGGACGGCCGATGGACTCATAGGTCTTGCGACCCATGAGCAAGACCTGGCCCATGGTGGTCGCCTTGAAGAACGCGAAATCTTCCGGGATACGCCACGGCAGCTTGTTGTTCAGGCCGATGCCGCGGTTGCGTGCGACGGCCGCGATGGCGATGAGCGGGCGACCGAGGTCCACGACGTCAGATGGCGACGGGCGCCTTGATCGCCGGATGCGGGTCGTAGCCTTCGATCGCGATGTCCTCGAACTTGAACGCGAAGAGGTCCTTCACGTCGGGGTTCAGCACCAGGCGGGGCAGGGCGCGCGTCTCGCGCGAGAGCTGCAGTTCGACCTGCTCCACATGGTTGGAATAGATGTGCGCGTCGCCGAAGGTGTGCACGAAATGCCCCGGCTTCAGGCCCGTGACCTGCGCGATCATGTGCGTGAGCATGGCGTAGCTGGCGATGTTGAACGGCACGCCGAGGAAGAGGTCCGCGCTGCGCTGGTAAAGCTGGCAACTGAGGCGTCCGTCGGTCGAGACGTAGAACTGGAAGAGCGTGTGGCAAGGGGGCAGGGCGACCTGGTCGGCTTCCTGCGGATTCCAGCCGGTGACGATGAGGCGGCGGCTGGACGGGTTGCGTTTGATCTCGTCGACGACGCGTCGGATCTGGTCGACGCCGTCGTGCTCGTAAGTGCCGTCAGGCTTTTTCCTCGCTCCGAAGTTGCGCCACTGGTGACCGTAGACCGGGCCGAGGTCGCCTTCCGGGCGGCCGAACTTCGCGCATTGCTCGGCGGTGGCCCACTCGTTCCAGATGCTGACGCCGCGCTCGGTGAGCCAGGCGTTCTGGGTGCTGCCGGAGAGGAACCACAGCAGCTCGTGCGTGATCGACTTCACGTGCACCTTCTTGGTCGTCAGGAGCGGGAAGCCTTCGGCGAGGTCGAAGCGGAGCTGCGCCCCGAAGATGCCGATCGTGCCCGTGCCGGTGCGGTCGCCCCGGATTTCTCCGTGCTGCCGGACGTGGCGAAGCAGGTCGAGATAGGCCTTCATGGGTCTCGGTTATTCTCCGGAAAGCCCCCGCCGCAACACGGAAAGCCGAACCTTTCGCCCTTGCCTACCCGCCCTCCGGGAGACACCCCTTTGGGGTAGCCAACATGAGCGAAAAGCCCGACCTCAACGCCATCTCCCACGACCTGCATGCGGTCCGCAAGGAGAAGCTCGCCCTGCTTCGCGCCGCGGGCGAAGACCCCTTCCGCGCCGAGTGGAACCAGACCCATGTCTCGAACGAATGCCCGGCCCTCCTGCCCGAAGGCGTCGAGGAAGGTCCCGAGGTCTCCGTCGCCGGCCGCATCGTCGCCCTGCGCGTCATGGGCAAGGCGAGCTTCGTCAAGATCCTCGACCGCGGCGGCGTCATCCAGACCTACTTCACCCGCGACGCCCTGGGCGACGCCTATGACACCCATTTCAAGAAGCTGGTCGACTCCGGCGACTTCGTCGGCGTCCGCGGCAAGCTCTTCCGCACGAAGACCGGCGAGGTCACGGTCCGCGTCTCCGAATATAAGCTGGTCTCGAAGTCCCTCCGCCCGCTGCCCGAGAAGTGGGCCGGTCTGACCGACGCCGAGAAGATCTACCGCCAGCGCTACCTCGATCTCGTCGTCAACGAGGAGTCCCGTCGCCGCCTCTTCATCCGCAGCCGCGTCGTCGAATCGATCCGCCGCTTCCTCTGGAGCCGCCAGTTCACCGAAGTCGAGACCCCGGCCCTGCACGCCATCGCCGGCGGCGCCGCGGCCCGTCCGTTCGAGACGCACTCCAACGCGCTTGATTGCGATTTCTACCTCCGCATCGCCCTCGAACTCCACCTGAAGCGCTGCCTCGTCGGCGGCATGGACCGCGTCTTCGAGATCGGCCGCGTCTTCCGCAACGAAGGCGTCTCGGTCAAGCATAGCCCGGAATTCACGATGCTCGAGGCCTACCAGGCCTACACCGACTACCGCGGCATGATGGAGCTCGTCCGCTCGATGATCCAGAAAGTCTGCGCCGAAGTCCTCGGCACCACCAGCGTCGTCCGTCCGGACGGCGTGGCGATCGAGCTCGGCGGCGAATGGCGCGAAGCGAAGTATAAGGACCTGATCGTCGAGCGCACCGGCGACCCGCAGTGGTTCTCGCGCACGAAGGAAGAGAAGATCGCCGCGTGCAAGGCCCTCGGCCTGCACGAGCCGCGCACCGACTGGGAAGATTTCGAGGTCACCAACGAGGTCTTCGGCAAGCTCATCGAGCCCGGCCTCATCCAGCCGACTTTCGTCACGCACATCCCGAAGGAGCTCTGCCCGCTCGCCAAGGTGACCCTCGGCGACGACTCGACCATCGACGTCTTCGAACTCTGCATCAACGGCCAGGAGATCGCTCCGGCCTACTCCGAGCAGAACGACCCCGGCGTGCAGCGCAAGATGCTGGAGCTCCAGGCCGGCGCCGAGACCCAGAAGATCGACGAGGACTTCCTGCTCGCGCTCGAGCACGGCATGCCCCCCGCGGGCGGCCTCGGCATCGGCATCGACCGCCTGGTGATCCTGCTGACCGGCGCGGCCAACATCCGCGACGTCATCCTGTTCCCGACGCTCGCGCCCGAAGCGCAGGCCTGAGCCCTTTCCCTTGCCCTGGTTCCTCCATCTCGCCCTCCGCCAGCTCTTCCCGCCCGGTAAGCGCTTCCCGGCGTTCGCGACGGTGTCGATCCTCGGCGTCGGCCTCGGGGTGGCTTCGTTGCTCATCGTGCAGACGGTGATGAACGGCTTCGGCGAGGAGCACCGCCTGCGTATCCGCGAATCCTTCGGCGACTGCCAGGTCGTCGGCGCCGCGCCGATCGAGCAGCCGGAGGCGCTCGCGAAGGCGCTCGTCGCCCGTCCGGAGGTCGCTTCGGCTTCCCTTTACGCCGAAGGTCCGGCGCTCGCGCGCAATGGCGACTTCTCCGGCATCGCGCAGGTGCGCGGCATCGATCCGACCGACCCCGGCCAGCCGGCCCGCAAGTACGTCTATGGCGGCAGCTTCGACGACCTCGACGACGGTCGCATCGTCCTCGGCGCCGGCCTCGCCCGCGCGCTCCGCGTCCGCGTCGGCGACCGCATCGAGATCTGGTCGCCCGCGATGGCCGAGCGCGCCGAGAAGGGCAAGGCCCCGCTCCCGGCCGAATTCGAGGTCTGCGCGGTGATCGTCACGGGCTTCACCGAGGTCGACAACGCCGCCGCGCTCATCCCGCTGCGCCGCTTCCGCGAGATCTGGAACCTCGGCCCGCGCGCCCACGGCCTCACGCTCCGCCTGAAGGAGCCGGCCCTCGCCGAGGCGACCGCCGCGCGCCTCGCGGCCACCCGCCCGGAACTCCGCTTCCGCCCCTGGCAAGATATCAAGAAGGACTTCCTCGCGGCCATCCGCTTCGAGAAGACGATGCTCTTCTTCCTGATGTTCATCATCACGCTCGTCGCCTCGTTCTCGATCGGCAGCACGCTCTTCTCCGCCGTCATCCGCCGCTCGCGCGAGGTCGGCGTCCTCGCCGCGCTCGGCGCCGCGCGCTGGGAAGTCGTCGGGCTCTTCGGCCTGCAAGGCCTGCTCATCGGCGCCCTCGGCACGCTCCTCGGCTTCGGGCTCACCTGGACGATCCTGTCGTTCCGCGACGGCATCCTGAGCGCGATCAACGGGCTGTTCGGCGGCGGCGACATGGTCGCCAACGTCTACCAGTTCTCGAAGGTGCCGCTCCATTACGACGCCGCGGATTTCGTCATCGCGGCGGCGTTCACCCTGCTGACCACGGCGATCGCCGGCCTCGTGCCCGCGCTCTGGGCCGCCGGTCGCAAACCCTCGGAGGCCATGCGCGATGCCTGAACTCGTCCTCCAAGCCCGCGGCCTCGCCAAGGCCTTCGCCTCGCCCGCCGGGCCTCTGCCGGTGCTGACCGACGTCTCGCTCGAGGTCTTCGCCGGAGAGTCCGTCTCGATCCGCGGTTCCTCCGGTTCGGGCAAGACGACGCTGCTCCAGCAGCTCGGCGGCCTCGATCAGCCTGATGCCGGCGAAGTCCGTATCCTCGCTCCGGGTTCCGGCCTCGTCGCCCCGCGCACCTCGCTGGGCCGCGGCGTCGGTTTCGTCTTCCAGAACTACCAGCTGATGCCCGAGCTCACCGCGCTCGAGAACGTCGCGCTCGCCGCCCGTATCGCCGGCGTGCCGGCGCTGTCCGCGACCGCGGCCGCCCGCGCCTTGCTGGTCCAGGTCGGTCTCGGCGCCCGCCTGGAGCATCTGCCCGCAAAGCTTTCCGGCGGCGAATGCCAGCGCGTCGCCATCGCCCGCGCCTTGGTCAACCGTCCTTCGGTGATCCTGGCCGACGAACCGACCGGCAATCTCGACGAGCGCACCGGCGCCGAGATCATGGACCTCCTTCTCGGCGTCGTCGCCGACCGCGGCGCGGCCTTGATCCTGGTCACGCATAGCCGCGAGTTCGCCGAACGGGCCGGCCGCCGCTTCGTGCTCACCGCCGGCGTGCTTACGCCCGCCTGATTTGACAAAAGGGCGGGGCGGGGTTGTTTGGACGTCACATGAACGCCGCCCTGACGCCTGCCCAACTTCTCGCTTCCCTCGAATGGCGCTACGCCACCAAGGCCTTCGATACCCGTAAGCTCCCGGACGCCACCTGGGCCGCGCTCGAGGAGTCGCTCCGCCTGACGCCTTCTTCCTACGGCTTGCAGCCTTGGAAGTTCTTCATCGTCGCCGACCCCGCCGTCCGCTCCCAGCTCCGCCCGGTCTCCTGGAACCAGACCCAGGTCACCGACGCCTCCCATCTCGTCGTCTTCGCTCGTCGTACCGAGATCACCGAGAAGGACGTGAACGATTTCTTCCATCAGATGGTTTCCGAGCGCAACGCCGACGCGACCAAGCTCGAACCCTACCGCCAGATGATGATCGGCGGCGTGGTCAACGGCAAGGACGCCGCCGGCCAGAAGGAATGGGCGGCCCGTCAGCTTTACATCGCCCTCGGCCAGCTCATGGGCGCCGCCGCGGCCCTCGCGGTCGACACGTGCGCGCTCGAAGGCATCGACCCCGCCGCCTACACCGAGATCCTCGGACTCAAGGGCAGCGGCTACGAAGTCGTCGTCGCCTGCGCCCTCGGCTACCGCTCCGCGGAAGACAAGTACGCAGCGATGAAGAAGATCCGCTACCCGGCCGCCCGCGTCATCGCGCGCGTCTGATCAGCTGCGGCCGGACCAACGCACGAATTCCTCGTCGTCGGCGAGGACTTCGGGGTCGCCGTATTCCGTCGAGAGCAGGCTGCGGTAGGCTTCGTCGGCGAAGCGTCGGCAGTGCAGGAGCACGCGCGCCGTGTGCCCGGGCGCGCGGACGAGTCGGCCGAGCGCCTGGTTCACCTTGCGCATGCCGGGGCGCACGTACGCCAGCGAGAACGCGTCTTCGGCGCCGGCTTCCGCGAACATCTTGCGGCGGGCTTCCTGGAGCGCGTTGACCTCCGGGAGCGCCGGCCCGATGACCACCGCCGAGCGGATGCGACCGCCGAGCATGTCGACGCCTTCCCCGAGCGAGCCGCCGAGGATGAGGCAGAGGATGGTGTAACGGTTGAGCGAATCCTCGACGAAGCGGGCGGTGCCATCCGGGCCGAGGCCGCGCGGTTGCAGGGCGACGTCGGCCTTGGGATCGAGGTCACGGACTTCCTTCACGACGGCTTCGGCATATTTATAAGACGGGAAGAACGCGGCCACGGCACCTTCCTGCGCGAGGCGGAGCAGGGCGGCGCCGGAGCGGGCCATGTGGCCTTCGCGGGTCTTCAGGCGCGTGTCCACGCGTCCGTCGATCGCGACGGTGTAGGCGCCTTGGCGCCACGGCGCGAGCGCGTGGACCATCACGAGGTTGTCGGGGTCGAGTCCGCAGTCCGCGGCGAGCGAGCCGCACGGGCCGGGCGTCGCGGTCATGAGCAGGGTGTGGCCGAAGGCGCGGAGCCGTTCGCCGGTGGCCTTGGCGGCGGAAAGGCAGTCGAGGCTGAGCAGGCCGGGGCGAGGCGACCAGAGCAGCCAGCCGAGGTCGGCGGCTTCGAGGCGCTCGGACCAAGTGGCCGCGTTCCAGACGGCCTGCTTGGCGGCGTCCGGTAGGTCGTCGGTGTTGAAGGGGTGTTCGGCGGCGAGGACGGACATCCGTTCCGCGATGGCCATCGCTTCGATGCGGTCATCCGGCGAGATCGCGTCGGCCTTGGGCAGACGGTGGAGGAAGTCGGCCCACAGCTGCGCGGTCTGGCACCAGGCTTCCGGCGCGCGGAAACGCGTGAGCGTGAAGGCGAAGTCGGCGGCGGACTGCTCGTCGTCGCGTAGTGAAAGGCACTCCGCGGCGCGGTCGGGCAGGTTATGGGCTTCGTCGACGACCAGCACCGTGTCGGCCATGTCCCAGCCGGGCACGGTCTCGAGGGCGGCGCGGTTACGCGGCGAGAAGACATAGTTGTAGTCGCAGATCACCACGTCGGCGTGCGCGAGCATCGCCTTCGTGATGTCCCACGGCGGCACGCCGGCGATGCGGCCGATCTCGCGGACGCGACGGAGGTCGGCGGCTTCCTCGAGGAGGTGCTGCGGGTCGATCTTCGCGTTGGCCCAGTTGCGGCGGATCTGCTCGGGGTCGTCGGTGATGCCGTCGACCTCGTGTTCGGAGCGCGGCCGGAGGAGCACCGCGCGGAGTTCGTTGCTGCGGGCGAGGCGGCGGAGTTCGGAGAGCACCTGGATCTGGCCGGTGCCCTTGCCGGTGAGGTAGAGCAGGCGTCCCGCGCGGCCGCCGCGAAGGAGGCCGAGGCCGTGGCGCAGGGCGGCGGAGGTCTTGCCGAAGCCGGTCGGCGCGACGAGCAGGCGCGTGGGCGAATCGAGGCCGGCCTGATCGAGGTCGGCGCAGCATTGCAGCCATTCCGGGCGGGGTTCCTTGAAGGGTAGGCGATCCGGGAGGTTGAGCAGTCGCGCGTGGCTCGCGCGACGGTTCTCGGCGTGCGCGGCGACCGTCTCCGCCTGCGTGAGCAGGTCGGCTTCGGCGGAGCGGGGGAGGCCGACCGGCTGGCGCGTACCATCCGCCGGGTCGATGAAGATGAGCTCGCCTTTCACCTCGCGGGCCCCCGAGCCGAGGCGCGCGGCGTGGCAATAGGCCGCGAGCTGGAGGAAGTGGTGCGCGAAGCGGCCGAGGAGGAACTCGGGTTTGCGCGGGAGCTTCAGGCTGATCGTCTTGATCTCGCGGATGCGGACCTCGCCGTCCGTCTCGAGCCATTGGTCGGCGCGGCCGGTGATGGCGATCGTCCAGCCGAGGGCGGCGACCTCGCAGGCGACCGAGCGTTCGAACTGCCAGCCCTGGCCTTCGGCTTCGGCGACCTTGCGCATCGTCTCGTGCCACTGGCGGCCCGCTTCGGCGCGCCACGGGGCGCCGCCGGCGCCCGCGCCGGGACCCGGTCGGAACGTCGCGAATTCCTGCGCGCTCAGCTCGACGCGCTTGGCCTTGATGTCGATGCGCATCAGGGCAGGACGAAATGGGCTTCGCCGGCGGCCCAGCGTTCGAGGTCGGTCGAAAGCTTGGCGACGGTCTCTTCGTCGGTCGTCTGCGCGTCGAGGGGCTGGCCGAGGATCGCCGACGCGCCGGCCTGGCGGGCGCCGAGGCGCGTGAACCATTGCTCATGCACGCCCCAGCCGCCATCCTTGAGGATCAGCCAGAGGCTCTTGAAATACGCGCAGTCGGCGCGCGGGCGCGCGGCCATGGCGTCGAACGTCTCGAGCGCGATGCGGTAGCACACTTCGGCGGATTCGGGCGGCGGCGGGTTCTTGCGCAGCATCGACGCGAGCCGGCAGGCGCGTTCGAGCGTGCGGTGGTCGCGGGCGAGGCCGGCGCGGCGGGTGAGCAGGCGGTAATCGCGGGCGAAACGCGTGCCGCCGTCCTTCGCGCGTTCGAGGCTGACTTCGCCTTCGTCGAAGAGATCGGGCAGGGTGGTGCCGTTGCCGCGGTGGGTGCGGATCAGGCAGCGCACGAGCCCTTCGGCGGGCTCGAGCAGCGTGAGCAAGGAGTGCGATTCCCCGGAGGGATCGCGACCCAGCACCAGGCAGCGGAGGCTCGACGCGGACATCCGGCCTACTCCTTGCTTTCCGGCTTGGGGACGACGGAACCGAAGCTCATCAGCAGGCCGAGGGCTTCGCCGACGGTCAGCTTCGTCTCGCGGACTTCATCCGGGGAAAGGTGCAGGATCACCCCTGTCGTGGGCGCCGGCGCGGCCGGGATGAAGACGTTCACGACCGGCTTGCCGATGGCCTGGCTGAAGACCGTGGGCTGCTCATGGGTGACGAAGGCGATGGACCACATCCCGGGGCGGGGGAATTCGACCATCACCACGCGACGGAAGGTGTCCTTGTTGCGGCCGCTGAGGGCGTCGACCATCTGGCGGATCGTGCCGTAGAGGGAGCCGAGGCCGGGGATGCGTTCAAGGACGGTGGCGAACCAGCGGTGGAGGATCTTGCCGAAGAGGCGCTTCGAGAGGTAGCCGACGACGACCAGGATGATCAGCATCACCACCGCGGAAGAGACCACGACGAGCTGACGGTAGAGGCCGGTCGTGAAATCGGGCGCGGGGGTCTTCGAATCGTGCCAGAGCCAGGCGAAGCCCCACTCGATCGCGGGCTGGATGAACTTGCCCATCAGGTCGAGGAGCACCGACACCACGTAGAGCGTCAGGCCGATCGGCATGAGGAGGAAGAGGCCCGTCAGGAAATTATGGCCTAGGCGGGAGACTAAGGTGTTCTTCTCGTTCGTTTCGCCCATGCACCCCAGCAAAGGAACTCCCGTGGCCGTGGCAAGGGTGGTCGCAGGATTCCGAGGTTGGAACAGGGCCGGCCTGTCCTTTAATGACCTTATGAAGACGTTCCTCTGGGTTGCCCTCGCCATCGTCGTGTCGTCCGCCAAACTCGGTGCCGTGTCCGAAGCCTATCCCCGCACCGCCCCCGGCGACCTCGAGCTCAAGACCCTGCCTGCGGCCCGCTGGATGCGCACGGAATCGGCGAATGATTATTTTGCCGGGGACAACGGGCTGTTCATGAAGCTCTTCCGTTACATCGACTCGAACAAGATCCCGATGACCGCGCCGGTCGAGGCGGGCATCAAGCCGGGCACGATGGTCTTCTATATGGACGAGGCCTCGGCCAAGCGCGCCGACCTCGCCGAGACGCCGCAGGTGAAGCTGTCCTCGGTGCCCGAACGTCGCGTGGCCGCCATCGGCATCCGTGGCTCGTATAGCCGGGAGAATTATGAGGAAGCCC
Organism: Verrucomicrobiota bacterium; assembly: GCA_009924535.1. Lineage (GTDB taxonomy): Bacteria > Verrucomicrobiota > Verrucomicrobiia > Opitutales > UBA953 > UBA953. The sequence continues at coordinate 6,707 of RFRI01000001.1, read as the reverse complement.
TGACCGCGCTGAAGGCTTGGCTGGCGAAGCGGACCGACGTCAAGGCGGCCGGCGAACCGTACGCGGTCTATTGGAACAGCCCGTTCGTGCCGTTCTTCCTCAAGCAGTCGGAAGTGCACATCCCCGTCGCGCCGACGAAGTGATCAGGCCGCGCGTCCGACTATCCGGCGAGTTTTCCGTACAGGAAGACGATTCCGCAGATCGATCCGGTGAGAGAAAGAATGACGGCAAGAGAAAGTCGGGTCATCCTGCTGACCAAGCTGCCTTTGTTGGGGTAGATCGAGAAGAGCAGGGTGGCGGCGGTACTCGACAAAGTCACCGTCAGGAGGAGGTTATCCATAAAAGGTAGGCTCAGGCCCAGGCGCGCTGGCGCCAGGCGAGGCCTTCGGCGACTTCGCGGGCGAGTTCCGGGCCGCGGAAGATGAGGCCGGAGTAGACCTGCACGAGGCACGCGCCTTCGTCCATGAAGCGGCCGGCGTCCTTGGCGGACAGGATACCGCCGCAACCGACGATCGGGATGCGGCCATCGGCTTCCTTGGCGAGGAAGCGCACGACCTGCAGGGAACGTTCGAGGAGCGGGGCGCCGCTGAGGCCGCCGCGGCCGGGCGAACACGCTTCGGTCCCGGGCGGGCGCGTGATGGTGGTGTTCGTGGCGATGATGCCGGCGAAGCCGCATTCGCCGACGACGCTGACGATGTCGGCGAGCTGGTTCGGATTGAGGTCCGGGGCGATCTTGAGGAGCAGGGGCACCGGGCCGCCGGCGACGGAGCGGTTCTCCTGCGCGAGCGTGGAAAGCAGCGTCACGAGCGGGGCGCGGTCCTGGAGGGCGCGCAGGCCGGTGGTGTTCGGGCTACTGATGTTCACGACGACGTAGTCGGCGAGCGGCGCGAGGAGTTTGAAGCAGGTGAGGTAGTCTTCGTGCGCCTGCTCGTTGGCGGTGGCCTTATTCTTGCCGATGTTGATGCCGAGCGGGCAGACGCGCTGGCCGCGGCCGGGGTGCTTGCTCAGGCGATCGTAGAGGGCTTGGGCGCCGGCGTTCGGGAAGCCGTAGGCGTTCACGACGGCGTTGAGCTCCGGGTAGCGGAACACGCGGGGCTTCTCGTTGCCCGGCTGGGCCTTCGGGGTGACCGTGCCGACTTCGACGTGGCCGAAGCCGAGGGCCGCCGCGCCGCGCCAGCCGATGCCGTCCTTGTCGAACCCGGCGGCGAGACCGATGTGGTTCGGGAACTTCAGGCCGAAGGCTTCGATGGGGCGGCCGCCCTTGGGGGTCAGCGATCGCTCCATCAGGAGGCGGAGGGGGGCGCAGGCGCCGAGGAGGCCCATGCCGCGGAGGCCGACCTGGTGGGCCGTCTCGGGGTCGAGCGAGTAGAGGGCCTTGGAGATCACCTTCTCGTACAGGAAAGACATCCCCTGCAGTTAAGGGAGGAAAGGGCGGAAGGAAAGCGGAGAAGCCCGCCATTTGGACCCTTCGCCGACCCCTCTTGACTCCCGCCCAGACTTGGGCACACCAGCCAGCCATGGCTTCGACTACCTCAAAGCTCCTTTGGTGCACCATCCGTTTCAAGGAGAAGGAAGGCAACTGGTGGGTGAAGGAGAACTCCGACCCGAAGCACTACGAGCCGGACGGCTTGGGCATCCTCGATCCGTTCCAGTTCCCCTGGATCCTCGACATGATGGACCCCCTCCGCGAGTACGGGCTTTCCAACGAAGTCCTCGAAGCCGCCTTCGTCCCGTTCCAGGCCCAGGACATCGAGAAGGACAGCACCGTCCGCCTCGTCCGCGTCGCCGAACACATCCTCGATTCCGAGGAGCCGCTCTTCGCCCTGCCGAACATCAAGGACGGCGACAAGGGCGCCTACGCCGATTTCCTCGAGCACATCATGCGCCTGCGCGTGAAGCTCATCAACGACACGATCAAGCTCGAGCAGAAGCTCACCGTCGAGGACGTGGATGAACAGCTCAGCGAACTGCGCAACCAGGCCATGATCGAGAGCCGCGACATCCATCCTTTCGAAGAGATCACCGACATCCTCGAGTTCGTCCCGCAAGGCCATGAAGTCCCGGGCGACGACGATGACGACGACAAGCCGGCCCGCGCCACGGGCGCGGCCGAAGACATCGCCGACCTGCCTGACGTCGAGGAAGTCGACAAGGACATGGAGAAGAACCTCCGCTGGGACGACGAAGACGAGCCGGCCGAAGAAGGCGCCAGCGAAGAAGGCGGCGAGTCCGAAGGCGGCGGCAAGGCTTCCGGCAAGTCCGGTCGCCGTCGCTAAGCCGGTTTACTTGGACGTCTCGTCGGACGGCTTCGCGGCCACCTGCGGCTCGAAGAGCCAGAGGCGGCGCGACGCCATGTCCACCGCGATGGGATGGGCTCGCAGGAAGTCGTCGCCCAGCAGGTTGTGCTCCAGGTCGCGGATGAACTCCACGCCCGTGAGGGGGGCGCCGCCGATGAGCAGGGACTTGATCTGGCAGACTTCGACGCGGGTGAGGGAGGTGCTGCGGACCGTGGCGACGGGCAGGAAGCCGCGGAACTGGGTCTGGCCGCGGAACTTCAGCGAGCTCATGTAGGACTTGGACGCGCCGGAATCGACGATCATCGGCACCTTCACGCCTTCCACCTCGATGTTCACGCCACAGTGGCCGCCGCGGCTGTAGCACGCGACCTCATGGGCGGCGGAAGTGTCCGGGATCTTGCCGAGGATCATGACCTTGTTCCGGAGATCCATGTAGAAGGGACGGGCGAAGAGGATGTCGGCGCCGAGCAGGCCGTCGATGTCCATGCCGTCGAGCGGCATCAGCGCCACGTGGAAGTCGCGCCACGTCACCTCGCCGGCCTGGAGTTTCTCGACGAGTCCGTAGCTGGATTCGCCCCGCCCGGAATTACCCATGGTGGGCATCGTGAACGCCTCGGTGATGCCGCACCGCGCGGCGGCCCGCGGCGTGAGCACGGCCGTGCCTTGGCAACCGGTATCGACGCCCATGAGCACGGTGACGCCGTTGATCTGCATGCGCAGCGTCGGGATGGATTTGATGCGGAGGCGGAACGAGGCCATGCCGCTTTCCGGGAACTCGTCCTTGGGCTTCTTGAGCTCCTGGGCGGTCAGGGTGAGCGCGACGCCGAGGCTGAGGCAGGCGAGGAGGATGCGCAGGGGCTTCATCGGTGAGCGTCGGTGAGGCGCGGATTCGTCCGTGCCGGGGTCACTTCACTTTGGACGGTTTCCGGGGGAGGTCGACAAGGACCTGCGGTTTTTTGGGTCAGGCCGCGCGCCGACGTCGCCAGACGTAGGTCAGGGCGAAGAGCAGGCCGCCTAGGCCGACGGCCCAGTCGCCGTGGCGCACCCAGAAGGTGCGGCTGCGTCCAGGTACGATCTGGACGGGCGCGGACGTCTTGCCTCCCCGGAAATAGATGCTCCCGTGCTCGGTGAGCGGGGTGGCATACCCGTAGGCATTGATGGCGCCGCTCCAGCCTGCGTTGCCGCAGCGTAACATCGGGAGGTGCGTCGAAGCGGAGGCGAGGATGGAGTGCGCGACATGCTGAGTGGCGCCGGCTTCCCGGCCGTACCAAGCGTCGTTCGTGACCACGATCAGCAGGTCGGCGCCGGCGAGGGCATGCTCGCGGGCCAGCTCAGGGAAGACATCCTCATAGCAGACCAGGGCTCCGGCCATGAAGGTGTCGCCGCGTCGCGTGGTCAGCGGGAGGAGGGAGACGGAGGTCCCGGCGACGCAGTCCTCGCTGATCGGCACGACTTTCCGGAGCGGCAGGAAATCGGCGAAGGGTACGTATTCGCCGAACGGCACGAGGTGGCGCTTGGCGTAGACGGGCTTACGCAGGCCTTCCTCGGTGACGATCGCCACGCCGTTGGCGTAGCCAGCGCCGCGGTGGTCGATGGCGCCGATGACCAACGGGGTGTCGACGGCTTTTGAGAGGCTCGTGAGGCGCTGCAGGTACCCTTCGCTTTCCAGCGAGAGCGGCAGGGCGGCTTCCGGCCACAGGATGAAATCGGGTTTCTGGGCCGCGGCGTCGAAGGTGAGCCGTCCGATGGTTTCGATATGCTCCTGCAGCCGGGCCGAGTCCCATTTGGCGTTGGGGTCGAAATCGGTTTGGACGATGCCAGCGCACACGTCCTTGGTGCCGTGTGGCTTCGTGCCGACCTCGTGCAGCGCGGCGAAGAAGGCCAGCGCCACGGGAAGCAAGCCGAGGTACAGTTCGGGCGTGATGCGACGGAGCCAGCCCATCGGGCCGACGGGTTTGAGGCTGGCTTCTTCGCGTTGAAATTCCCTGAGCCGCACGATCCAGCGGGCGAGCCCGAGGTTGCAGAGCACCAGCGCGATGGAGAGGCCGATCGGTCCGGCCCAGGCGCACAGGCTGAGCATCACGGGGTTGCCGGTCTGCGAGGCCGCGAGCGGCAGCCAGCCGAAGCCGGAGAGGAGCGTGCTGCGCGCCCATTCGAGCAGGCCCCACGCGCCAGCGAGTCCGCTGATCGCGAGCAGGCGGGCCGGGAGCGAGGCGCCGGCGCAGGCGGGGAAGATCCAGCGCGCCAGCAGCAGCCAGACGAACGGGTAGAGCGCGCAGTAGGCCGTGAGGAGCACGAGCCCGAGCCAACCGAGCGGCGGGTAGACGTGGCGGAGCCAGACGAGCAGCGCGATCCAGAGCACCCAGCTGGTGACGAAGCTCGCGCGACGCCAGGTGCGCCAATCCGGCCGGAGCATCGTGGCGAGCGTGGCGGGCACGAGCGCGACGAACGCGCAGAGGGGGTGGCCGAACGGACCGAACGAGAAGAAGAGCAGCAGGGCGGTCAGCGATGCGCCGACCCAGGCGAGCCGGGCGGCAGCAGGGCTGCTCGTCGGCTGCTCGGTCATTCCGAAAGCGTCTCGACCACTTCCCAGCCCTCGTCGCGGACGAGCGCTTCGGCCTTCTTCCACTTCAGGTCCTGCGTCTCAGGGCCTTTGCGGATGCGGACGACGGCGTTGCGGCCGATCTTCGGGGTCAGGCGGCGGAAAGGTTCCGGCTTCGGCACGTTGGCGGGCGTGGTCTCGGTCGTCTCGGTCGAGCCCGGTTCGGCGGGGCCGGTGGCCTTGGCCTGGCCTTGGGCGCGACGCATGAGGGACTCGAGCGCTTCCATCGACGAGGCGGTGCGGAACAGGCCGGCGCAGGTGTCGTTGCGCAGCAGCTGCATCAGGCGTTCGAAGGCCTTGAAGGCCTCGGCCTTGTATTCGTTGAGCGGATCCTTCTGCGCGTAGGAGCGCAGGCTGACGCCGCGCCGGAGGTCTTCCATCTCGGTCAGCTGGTTCTGCCAGTTGCGGTCGATGGCGCGCAGGAGGACGTTGCGTTCGAGGTATTGCAGGATCTCGGCGGATTCGTGCTCTTCGCGGCTGGCCTGGAGGGCGCGGACGCGGTCGGTGGCGAGCAGGATCACCTGGGCCTTCGTGCGGGCCAGGATGTCCTCGAGGTCGATCAGCATGTGGAACGTGGTGATGTACCAATAGACGAAGGTCTCGGCGGCCCGGCGGTCGGCTTCGCCGTCCGGTTCCGGGAAGACGATGGCGAGGCGTTCCTCGATCTCTTCCTCGACGATGTTCATGACCGTCTCGCGGCTGTCGGCGGCCTTGAGGGTCTGGTTACGCAGGCCGTACACGATCTTGCGCTGCTGGTTGAGCACGTCGTCGTACTGCAGCAGGCGCTTGCGCATCGAGTAGTTCTGGCCTTCGACGCGCTTCTGGGCGGTGCCGATCGAGTGGTTGAGGAAGGGATGCTCGAGGGGTTCGCCTTCCTTGAAGGACTTCTCGAGCATCGAGGAGATGACGCCGGCGTTGGCGAAGAGGCGCATTAGGTCGTCCTCGAGGGAGACCAGGAAGCGGGAACGGCCGGGGTCGCCTTGGCGGGAGCAGCGCCCGCGCAGCTGGCGGTCGACGCGGCGGACTTCATGGCGTTCGGTCGCGAGGACGTAGAGGCCGCCGAGTTCGCGGACGCCTTCGCCCAGCTTGATGTCGGTGCCGCGACCGGCCATGTTGGTGGCGATGGTGACCGCGCCGCGCTGGCCGGCCATCGAGACGATGTCGGCTTCGGCTTCGTGGTGCTTGGCGTTGAGGATCTTATGCGGGACCTTGGCCATCGCGAGCATGCGGCCGAGGGTCTCGGAGGCTTCGACGGAGGCGGTGCCGACGAGCACGGGCTGGCCGCGCTTGTGGGCTTCGGTGATCTCCTTGATGGCGAACTGGTACTTCTCCTTGCGGGTCTTGAAGACGATGTCGTTGTCATCGACGCGGATGCACGGGCGGTGGGTCGGGATGGCGACGACCGTCAGGCGGTAGATGTCATGGAACTCGGAAGCTTCGGTCTCGGCGGTGCCGGTCATGCCCGCGAGCTTCTGGTACATGCGGAAGTAGTTCTGGATGGTGATCGTCGCGTACGTCTTGTTCTCCTTCTCGAGCGAGACGCCTTCCTTGGCTTCGACGGCCTGGTGGAGGCCGTCGGACCAGCGGCGGCCTTCCATGATGCGGCCGGTGTTCTCGTCGACGATCTTCACCTTGCCCTCGTGGACGACGTACTGCTTGTCCTTCTCGTAGAGCGCGTAGGCCTTGAGCAGCTGGCCGATGGCGTGGATGTCCTCGGAGGCCTGGGCGTAGGCGGCTTCGGCTTCGCCACGGAGTTCGGCGCGGCGTTCCGGCGTCAGCGCTTCGTCGCGGTCGAGCTCGACGTAGCG